>JAYTUF010000322.1:0-8076 GCA_043744755.1 Anatilimnocola sp. | reverse complement strand
ATGGTTCATCGTGCCCGCCCGCTTTCTTTATATCAGCCGCCAGGCGCTAGCCTGCGGTTCGGAGCTCATACCCACTACCGAACCGTGGGCTAGCGCCCAGCGGCTGATCCTAGCGAGCTTCGCAACCCGAACATTTGCGCCGCCCTGGGCGCTGCCTCAGCAACATTGCGTCAAAAATCGGGCGGGCTTATTCTAGGAGTGTTCCAGAGACCTCAGGCTCGGGCGGTGGGTGCTGCATGAATTTGCTGTGGATTGTGTTGCCGTGTGCAGTGGTGCTGACAATTGCGTACTTCACGTACGGCCGGCTCCTCTCGCATTTGTTCCAGCTCAATGCGAATCGGATAACGCCGGCGGAGGAACTCAACGACGGCGTTGACTTTGAGCCGCTGCCGGCCAGTTCACTGCTGCCGCAACACTTTTCCGCCATTGCCGCGGCGGGGCCGATTGTAGGGCCCATTCTCGCGGGCTTGGCGTTTGGCTGGTTGCCGGCGTTGATCTGGATTCTCATCGGCTCCATCTTCATCGGCGGCGTGCACGATATGTCGGCTTTGGTCGCGTCGATCCGGCACAAGGCGACGTCGATCGCGATGGTCGTTAAAGAACACATGAGCGGCCTGTCGTACACGCTGTTCTTGACGTTCATTTGGATCGCGCTGGTTTACATTATCGTCGCCTTTACGGACGTAACGGCCGGCTCGTTCATTGCGGTCGCCAATCCTGACGCGGGCAACGTCAGCGGCGGCGCGATCGCGACCTCGTCGCTGTTATATCTGCTGCTTCCCATCGTCATGGGCCTGCTGATGAAGTTCGCGAAGCTGCCTTTGTGGGCGGCGACCGTGATCTTTGTGCCGCTCGTGGGCGTGGCGATTTGGGTGGGACAATTCGCCCCGCTCGAAGTCGGTCCGATGTTCAACTTGACACCGCGAAAGTTATGGGACATAGCACTGTTGGTCTATTGCCTGATCGCCGGTGTTTTACCCGTGTGGATGTTGCTGCAGCCACGCGGACATCTGGGCGGTTACTTTCTGTATGCTGCGCTGGGTGCCGGCGCCATTGGCCTGGCCTTTGGCGGCGAACATGCGGTTTATCCCGCGTTTCTGGGCTGGACCGACATCAAAGCCCGCAGCGGCATTGCCACGTTGTTCCCCGCGTTGTTCATCATGATTGCCTGCGGCGCGTGCAGCGGGTTTCATTCACTGATTGCCTCGGGCACTACGTCGAAACAACTCAAGCGCGAGACCGACGCCCGCTCGATCGGTTACGGCGCGATGCTGATGGAAGCGATGGTGGCCATCATTTCGCTGTGCTGCGTGATGATGTTTGCCAAGGATTCGAAGGTGCTGGAAGGGAGCCCGAACATGATCTATGCCCAGGGCATCGGCAAATTCATGCAGGTGATCAGCACGAACCCGGCGTTTGCGACGTTCGCCATTTCCTTCGGCCTGATGGCCTTCACGACGTTTGTCTATGACACGCTCGATGTCTGCACTCGACTCGGGCGTTATATCTTGCAGGAGCTGACAGGCCTGCATAACAGGGCCGGCATGGTGATTGGCACGGCGCTGACTGCCGGGGTGCCGCTGTTCTTCTTGCTGCGACATCCGGCCACGGAGAAGACTCCGGTCTGGCTGACGTTCTGGTACCTGTTCGGCGCGAGCAACCAACTGCTGGCCGCGCTGACGCTGCTGGGCGTGACCGTTTGGCTATGGCGGACCCGCCGCGCGTGGTGGGTCTGGATTGTCACCGGCATTCCGACGGTGTGGATGTATACGATGAGCACTTGGGCTTTGCTTGCCCTGACGATTCCCAAGTTTTACGCGAAAGGAGAGTTCCACATTCCCAACGATCCCGTGCCGTGGGCGGGCATGATCCTGATGATTCTGGCCCTCATCATGCTCGTCGAAGCCATCCGCGTGATCGCCACCCTCGGTTCGCCACCCACGTCGGAGCCGGAGTTTGTGGGGAAGCCGGTGACGCTGTGAGGGGCAGGGAGGAAGCGAGCAAGGGACGAAGGGAGGTAGCCCGCCGCGTAAGCAAGGGAGAGCGGGGTACACGTCCGGAACCCGCAAGACAACAACCCTGATTCGCTCCAAGGCAACGCAACCTCCACTCGCCCAAGTCCCTCGCTTACGCGTCGGGCTACCTGACTCCCGACTCCTGACTCACTGACCCCCGACCCTCAACGCCCGCGCAGTCCCTCATGAAATTCCTCCTCCTGATGCTGAAAAACGTCCGCCGCAATTGGCTGCGGTCGTCACTGACCGGGCTGGCCACGGTCTTGCTGGTGCTGGTCATCACGCTGGTCTGGTCGGTGCTCGATTTTCTCGGCGAAGCGACTCGCGAGAAGGAGAAGGACCTGAAGGTGATTGTCACGGAGCGCTGGCAAATCCCCAGCCGGATGCCGTTCTCCTACGCCGCGAAGTTGCAGGATGGCGGCGCGCGAAATCCGGGTGATGTGAAGCCGACGGACCATATGAGTTGGCAGTTCTATGGCGGTACGCTCGATCGGAAGGATCAATCGCAGGCCAACATGCACTTCGGCATCATGCTGGAGCCAAAGAAGCTCGAAACCATGATGGACGATCTCGACAAACTGCAAGGCCGCAAGAAGGCTGATTTTCATGAAGTGGTGCTGAAGCTGGAGCAGAACCGGCAGGGGATGATTGTCGGCGTTGACAAGTTGAAAGCTCTCAACAAGAAGGTTGGCGACCGGATCAAGCTGTATGGCATGAATTTCAAAGAGATCGACCTGGAGTTCGACCTCGTCGGCCTGTTCCCCGCCGGCGGCCGATATGACCAGTCGATGGTCATGAACCGCGATTATTTGAACCTGGCTTTGGATCAATACCCGTTGACGCACGGTGGCAAGAAACATTCACAGGCGGACCGCAGTCTGATGCTGTATTGGCTGCGGGTCTCCAGCAAAGCCGACTTTGAACGGCTGGCGGAACAGCTCAGCACGTCGCCCGCCTTTAAGAACCCGGCCATCAAGTGCGAAACGGCTTCGTCGGGCATTGCGAACTTTCTCGATTCGTATCGCGACATCTTTGCCGGGATGCGGTATCTGCTCACGCCGGCGGCGATTATCTCGTTGTGCGTGGTCAGCGCGAACGCCATCGGCATCAGCGTGCGGGAACGGCGGCAGGAGTTGGCCGTGATGAAAGTGCTGGGTTTTCGGCCGCTGCAGATCATGGCACTCGTACTCGGCGAATCAATGCTGCTGGGCTTGATCGCCGGGACGCTGGCCTCGTGGGGCGCCTGGTATTTCATCAATCAATACTATGGCGGCTTTGCGCTCCCGATCGCCTTCTTCAACAAATTCTTGATCTCGGACAATGCGCTCTGGTGGGGCCCGCTGATTGGGTTGTTCGCCGGCTTCATTGGTAGTGTGTGGCCGGCGTGGACGGCTTGCTCCGTCAAAGTGACGGAAGTCTTCTCCAAAGTGGCTTGAATTGTTTTTCCGTTTTTATCAAGCAATGACTGATGTTTTCTTCACTGACATTTTCCCCGCTAAGTTTGATCCCGCTGGTCTCCGCCATCGGTCTCATGGTTCTGCTGACGCTCTGGGGTCGCGTGCCGCTGCGCTATAACCTGCGGAACATGACGGTCCGCTGGCTCACGACGCTGCTGACGGCGATTGGCTTTGTGCTGGTCATCGGTCTGCTGACCGTGATGCTCGCCTTCGTGAACGGCATGTATCAGATGACGAAGTCGAGCGGTCAGCCGGGCAATGTGCTGGTCATTTCCGATGGGATTCAAGACGAGACCTTCAGCAACCTCCCTATCGACACCACTTCGGACATTGTGCTGCAGCCGGGCATTGCCGTTGATAAGGTCGGCGACGAGCAGAACGTGCGGCTCGCCAGCCCCGAGACGTATCTGATCGTGGTGCAGCCAATTGAAAATCAGGACTCGGGCCGGGCTGCTGGTCGGCGGTTCCTGCAAGTCCGCGGCGTCGATGATGCGCCATTGGCCGCCCGCGTGCATGGCATGTCGCTGATTGAAGGCGGGCGCTGGCTGTCGCGCGAGGGAGTGTCGAGCCAGGGAGTAGGCCAGCCCGACGCGCTGGAAGCGGTGATCGGCCTGGGCATGGCCCGCGAACTGGGAAGCACTCGCACCCGCGCGGAGTTGGCCGCTGCCAAGAACAAAGAGCGGCTTGACGTGGGGGACTTTTTCACGCTCGGCGAGCGGCGATGGATGATTGTCGGCGTGATGGCGGCCACCGGTTCGACGTTCGATTCCGAGATCTGGGCTAAGCGCGGCATCGTCGCGCCCATGTTCGGCAAGAATTCGTATTCGTCCGTGATCATCCGCACCGCTGGTCCCGCTGAAGCTCAACGGTTGAAGAAATATCTCAACGAAGACTATGCAAAATCGGTGCAGGCGTTCGTCGAGACGGAGTATTTTGCCGGTCTGCAAAAAACCAGCAAGGAGTTTCTGGTGGTGATCATTTTCTTTGCGCTCGTGATGTCCGTCGGCGGCCTGTTCGGCGTGATGAACACCATGTTCGCGACCGTCGCCCAGCGTTCGCGCGATATCGGCGTGCTGCGGATGCTGGGCTACTCACGCAGCGAAGTGCTGGCTTCGTTCCTGGTCGAATCACTGTGCCTGGCGCTCGTCGGCGGCGGCGTCGGTTGTTTGCTGGGCATGTATGCCGATGGTTACGAAGTGAAAAGTGTCATCAGCGCCGGGCAGGGTAGTAGCAAGTTCGTGACGCTCGACATGATCGTCAGCGGCGACATCATCGCGGCCGGGATGTCCGTGGCGCTGATCATCGGCGCAGTCGGCGGACTGCTCCCTGCGATCAGCGCGATGCTGGTGAAGCCGTTGTATTCACTGCGCTGATTAGCTGGCCGGGAGTCGAATGCCACAGCGAAAGAATTGCATCTGGGAGTTTTCCCACGCCGGGCTGCTGGAACTCAGCAAGTCGAAGTCGCTTCGCGTGGTGCATATTGATTCCCTACAGGTAGAACAGGGAATTGCGACGAAGCTGCCGAACATTAAGTTTGACGTGAAGTAGAAACCGGCAAGTCGGAAACTTGCCCCCGTGGCTTTTACAACAATCCGTCGATGGGCCGCGCCGTTTCGCCCAGCTTGGCGAGGTCGCGGGGGATGTTGGTTTGCAAGCGCAGTAGGCCCATGTCGAACAGCACATTCATGAGCGTGACCAGCAGTTGCTGCGGGCGATAAGGCGTGGTCGCAGCGCGGGCGGCCTGGCCATCGGATTGGCCGATGACCTGACCCATTTTCAGGCCGCCGCCGAAGAGCAACAGGGGCGTGAGGTCGCCGTAGTGATCGCGGCCGCCGTCGCGATTGATCCGCGGCGTGCGACCCATTTCGCCGGTGACGACCAGTAGAATCTTGTCTTCCAAGCCCCGCTCGCGAACGTCGTCGATGAACGCACTGACGGCGTGATCGACCTGATGACCCAGTGGCTGCATGCCGCCGAGAAACTTGGGGCTGTTGCCGTTGCTGTGCATGTCCCAGCCGCAATCGGAAACGGTGACATATCCGCAACCTGCTTCGCACAACCGGCGGGCAAGCAACAACTGCCGGCCGAGCAGATTGGTGCTGCGCTTCATATCGCCCCACCGCTGCACGTCTTCGTTGCGGAAGAGTTTGGCAGTGTCGTAGCGGTCGAGCGTGCTTTGGCTTTCTTGTTTCAGATCAAAGGCCTGGGCCACGCCGCGAGTGATGACATCCAGGGCCTGCTGCTGGAATTCATCGGCACCACTCACTGCCGAGGCCTGCTCCGCATCGCGTTTCAGCCGATCGAGGCCGGCCAGCAAGTTGCGGCGATCGAGCAACCGATCAGGCGAGACTTTCAATTCCAGATTGTCTTTGAGCTGACCACCACCGGCTGGATTGAACGCCGCGTACGACGGGCCTAGATCGCCGGGCTGCGTCAACGTGGGAATCGCACCTGTTTCAAAGTTACTGCCGAGCTTGAGGCCTTCTTTCACGGCTTCCGGCAGGAGCAGGATGTTATTCGGAATGCCGGTCTGCGGATGATTCACGCCGGCGACGCGGGCGTAGATCGAGCCGAGCGTGGACTTGAGCGAGTTGCCGCCGGTCGTTACCGATTCGTAGGTGTGCCCCGAATTTCCGCTGCCATACGAACGGACGACGGTGAACTTATCCGCCCGACTGGCGAGCTGCGGGAACGTGCCGCCAAAGCTGATGCCCGCGTGCTTGGTCGGCACTTCGCCGGTGACGCTGCGGATTTCTGACGGGGCTGTCATCTTCGGATCGAAAAATTCGATATGCGAAGGTCCGCCCTGCAAGAACAGCAGCACCACCGACTTATCGCGCACCAGCGACGAACCGCTGGCCTTGGCGGCCAGCAATTGCGGCAGGGTGAGCAAGCCGCCGAAACCGAGCGAGCCGAGCGCCCCGATTTTGAGAAACTCGCGGCGGGCCAGTCCCTGGCAATTGCGGTCGAGCCGCGGATCGGCGAGTGTTAACATGGTGGATACTCCTCGGTGGGCGAGGTCAGGTGGGAATCAACGGCTATTGATCTATGGTCGAGTGTAGCAGAATGTTTCGTTGAATCCAAATTATGTTTGCTAGCTAAGGCAGAACCCCATGACAAACGATCAACCACTCCACGGCCGAAAAATCCTCACGCTCGTGGGTGATATCTACGAAGATCTGGAACTCTGGTATCCCAAGCTCAGGCTGATCGAAGCGGGTGCGGACGTCATTGTCGCCGGTGAGCGGGCGGGGGTTAAGTATGCGGGGAAGCACAGTTACCCCTGCACTTCCGACGCCGCTTATGGCGATTTGGATGCGGCCGACTTCGCCGGGCTCGTCGTCCCGGGCGGTTTCATGCCCGACAAGCTCCGTCGCGATCCGGCCTTGCTGAAACTCGTCCGCGACTTCGATCAGCAGCAGAAACTCATCGCCGCCATCTGCCACGGCGGCTGGATTCCCATCTCGGCCGGCGTCTATCGCGGTGTGCGGGTCACCGGTTCCCCCGGCATCCAAGACGACCTGACCAACGCCGGCGCGATCTGGGAAGACGCCCCCGTCGTCATCGACCGCCACTTTGTCAGCAGCCGCAAGCCAGATGACCTGCCGGACTTTTGCCGGGGGATTTTGCAGGTGCTGGGAAAGTGAGAGGATGACTATCGAGCTAGCATCATGACGCAATCGGCGTTGCTGCCAAAGAACGGCGGCGGCATAATCCATGACTTGGTGAAAGGAAGCTCCTAGCTCACCAAATTGACTCGCAGGGAGGCTGCAATGGATTCATTAACGACAAATCCCCGAATCGAATTGCGCGCTGTTCGAATGGGCATTGAATGGAAGGGGATGTTTGACGACGAACTTCAGCGCGCAGCGCGGCAACTTGCTGGGAACGCAAAGTGCGTAACTTGCGAACATTACCGAGACGCGTTGCCCATCGCCGTTGGCCGATTCTTGCAAGCAGCCGAACGGTCGTTACCAGAGTCTGAAGCCCATGCCACTCGACGAATCGCCTGAAAAAATAGAACACGCCGAACTTGAAGGCGTATCCGCCAGACCTTTCAAATACACTTCGAACCGCGATCATGATCACTGAGCAACCAGCGGCTCTTCGCCAGAAACGGCCCGCCGATAGCGCTCGACCGAAAGGTGACCGGCCACCAATCATTATTCGATTTCGATCACACCCGACCGGTAGCTGATCCGCAGATCATGGCCCAACAACAAACCAACGCCCAGCAGGGGATAGTCGCCGGAGTTAGCGACGACTTCCAAATGACGGTGTTCGTCAAACCAAACAATTTGGCAAGCGTAGGTCCTGAGCGCTACTTCTGAACCATCTGCCAAAATCGCTTTGACCGTTCCCGATTGCTTCAGCGTAAGTTCTTCGATTACGCGCGCCGGCAACACGAGATCACCGTTAAAGCCGGTGTCGATCCAAACTTCGATCTCGCGAGCCGAAACCGACCCCGTTGGACACACGGTGATGGTGATCAGAGCCCGCCCAAATTCATCCACATGGCCGTTCATTGCACGTGCATTCCAAAATGCAGTGCGGCCTTGTGACCGACTCGCATGGCATGCACCAGCCGGTCCGGATGTGACTTG
>JAYTUF010000321.1:0-8076 GCA_043744755.1 Anatilimnocola sp. | reverse complement strand
CAAAGAACATGCTGCGGATGAAGTTGAACGCAAAGATGATCTGCGTCGCGACCATGCCGATCGCGCAGATCGTCATGAACTGGTTCATCGGCTGCAAGTGGCGGAACGTATCGTAGTCATACGGATCCGCCAGCCGGCGGGGGAAGCCAACCGCGCCCAGGATATGCATCGTGAAGAACGTGCCATTGAGGAACAGGAACGTCAGGAAAAAGTGGACCTTGCCGAGGTTCTCGTCCATCATCCGCCCGAACATTTTCGGATACCAAAAATAGATCGAGCCGAACACCGCCATCGCCGTGCCGGAGAAGAGCACGTAATGGAAGTGGGCCACGATGAAGTAAGTATCGTGAATAAAAATATCGACCGGCGTCGCGGCCATGAAGATGCCCGAGAGGCCGCCGATAATGAACATCGAAACGAACGAGAGGGCGAACAGCATGGGCGTCGTGAACTGAATCTTGCCGCCCCAGATCGTGCCCATCCAGTTGAAGACCTTCACCGCCGAAGGCAGGGCGATCATCATCGTGCTGACCATGAACGTCATGCCCAGCATCGGGTTCATGCCCGAGACGAACATGTGATGGCCCCACACGATGAAGCCCAGCCCGGCGATGCCCGCGATCGAATACACCATCGGCTTGTAACCGAACAGCGGCTTGCGCGAGAAGCAGGCGATGATGTCGCTGACCATGCCCATCGCGGGCAGAATCATGATGTACACGGCCGGATGCGAATAGAACCAGAACAGGTGCTGCCACAGAATCGGCTGACCGCCTCCCGTGGCCGGCATCGAATTGTTAACAACCAGACCATCGGGCAGGAAAAAACCCGTGCCGAGCGTGCGGTCGGCCAATTGCATGAAGCCCGCCGCCGTCAAAACGGGCAACGCGAAAGCTTGCAGAATCGCGGTGATGAACATCGCCCAGATCGTGAGCGGCAGGCGGAACATGGTCATGCCGGGTGCCCGCATTTGAATGATCGTGGTCAGGTAGTTGACCGAGCCGAGCATCGACGAAACACCCACGCAGGTCACGCCCAGCAGCCAGAGCGTTTGCGGCCAGTGACTTCCCGGCGCGGCATCCCACACGACCGACAGCGGAGGGTAAGACGTCCAACCGCCACCGGCGCCATACGGGGGCCAGAGAAAGCTCATGCCGATGAACATAAACGCCGGCCACATGAACCAGTAGCTAAGCATGTTCAGCGTGGGGAAAGCCATATCGTCCGCGCCGATCATCAGCGGGATCAAATAGTTGCCAAACGCGCCGGCAAGGATCGGAATGATCACAAAGAAGATCATCACGGTCGCGTGCATCGTGAACAGCGTGGTGTAAAACTCGGGCGAAATCTGGCCACCCTCGGCCGAGAATAACATCCGGCCGATGATGGGCATGTCGCTCCACGGCCAGGCGAGCTGCCAGCGAATGCCGAGGGCCAGCAACCCGCCGACGAGGAACCAGAGCAGCGTCGAAAATAGGAACTGCAGCCCGATGATTTTATGATCGAGCGAAAACACGTAGGTGCTGATGAACTGCCCGACGCTCATGCCCTGAGCGTGGCCATCGTGCGCGCCGTGCGGTTGAATTGCGGTCGTACTCATGCTTTGCGTTACTCTCCCGCGGCGGGGGCAAAGGACGAAACCTCTTGCTCCTGCCACGCCTGCTCTAGCCACTTATCGAACTCAGCCCGGCCCTGCACCACCATCCGGCCCCGCATCTTGTAATGGCCCCAGCCACACAGCTCGGCGCACACAATGTCGTACTTGCCGGTACGGTTCGCCTTGAACCACACAAACTGCTGCATCCCCGGCACCACGTCTTGCTTCACGCGCAAATGTGGCAGGAAGAAACTGTGCAACACATCCTGGCTCTTGATGAGCAGGACCACGTCTTCGTTGATCGGCAAATGCAAATCGTTGACCTTCAGCACGTCGTCCTGCGTGCCCACGATCCCGTCCTTGCCCGCATAACGAATCCGCCATTCAAACTGCCGGCCGGTGATCTCCGCGAGTGGCGGTTTTGGAATGCCGGGCGCAATCTCGGGACGATAGACCTTGGCCCGCGCCCAGGCGTCCATTTGAAAGATGGCAATGAACAACAGTGTCGCCGCGGGGATGACCGACCAGATAATTTCCAGCTGATGACTGCCGTGGTAATACTTCACCGGCTCGGTCGTCACGGCCGCATCGTATTTCCAGAGGAACCAGAAGAAGATCACCCCCGTGATGACAAAGATCACGCCCGTCAGCCCGAGGATGAACAGGAACAGTTGATCGATCATCAGCGCTTCGGTGCCGCCGATGTTGTCAGGCAGCCAATGACCCTTCATGGGCCACAGATCGGCCATCGCCCAGACAAAGATCAAGACGCCGAGAATCGGCACCGAGAGGAACAGCAAACTCCAAAAACGACCCACGTTTTATTCTCCTCGCGAAGTTACTTCGTCTCGCGAATGTTGACTGGTTCGGGAACGTTCTGCCGGGGATCGCTGATGGTCTCATAGGGCAGCGACTGCACGTAGTTCACAATGTTCCAAATGTCGCCGTCTGAAAGAACCTCGGGCTTGAACCCGGGCATCGGCGTCCCTTCGATGCCATTGCGAATCCGCCAGAAGACATCGAGGGGCCGGCGACCGCCGCGGAACACACCTTGCCGCAAGTTGCGCGGGCGGATGTTGCGCGGTTCGAGCATGCCGACTTTTCTGAATTCTTTCACCAGATCTGGATTACGCACGCCGGTCGGCGCGATGAACTCTTTGGTCCATTCATCAAAGCCCGTAAGCTGACCATCGCCCAGCGCTGAAATGCCGTGGCAAGTGAAACAGTTGGCCTTCGTCCCTTGGAATAGCACCCGGCCCGCATCGCGCGACTTGGCCAATTCTTCCGGCGTGTATGGAGGACGAGCGGAGACGCCGACGGACATCGCTTCCGCTTCCAGCCATTTGGTCACCACCAGACCTGTTTCAACCTTGAGAAAGGCGACCTGGTCCGCTGAGGGATTGCCCGCGTCACTCATCAGGCGATCTTCGGGACTAAGTTCCGCTGCCCATTGGTTGAGCAGATTCCGCTCGACTTCGCCGCGGATGGAAAGATACTTCACGTACTCAATCAGCGCTTCAAGTTCGTTCTCAGGCAAGAGCAGGAACGAAGGCATCGCCGTGCCGGGAATGCCTTCGACGATGATTCGCTTCAGATCTTCGTGCGTGGGTTTAAATCCCGTCGGCGTCGATTTGAACTTGAACTGCCCCTTGCGATAGTCGCGCGGATAAGGATTCAAAAAAGCCGCGGTCGGACCCATGCCATCGCCGGTGATGCCGTGGCAGTGGGCACAATGCTCTCGATACAAGCCACGCGCCCGGTGCTGCTCATCCTGACCAACTGCGCCGGCGGCGACAGTCAGCTTGCTGATACTCATTACCTTGCCGACTTCCACATCAGCGAGCGCCGGCACGAGTGGATCGTTGGGCGTGCCGAACAGGGCCGCGAGGATTTCATCCAGATCCTGCATCTGCTGGTTCGAAAATTCAAACCGATCTTTCCCCTTTTCCGTCGGAAGTTGCTTCTCGACGTGCCGGATAAACGTGGTATACCGCCGGAATTGCGGCGGCGGCGAACCACAGCCCGCGGCAAGCGCGCCGCTGCTGAGGAGGAGCAACATCAAAATCCAACGCAGGTTCATAAGTCTCATCCCGGTCGCGGCATGGTTGCCGCGGGCAGGCTCTAAGTTACAAAATCACTTGCTAAACAAGGCCGCATCCACCGTCACCGTCAAATCCAAAGGCTTATCGGTGAGCTTCCGCTTGAACCGCCCCTTCTTCCAAGTTTCGTCTTTGGCTGCACCGCCACCTTCTTGCACTTTCGCACTGCCTATAAAGCCAGCCTTCTCTTGCCAGACGGCGAATTCCAATTCCACGCCCGCGGGGACGTCTTTAATAACGAACGTGCCGTCAGGCTTGGTGACTGCGTAGTAAGGATTGTTTCGCGTGAGCAACAAGGCCGACATCCACGGATGAATCGAGCAGGAAACGGAATTGGGAACGGCCGACTCGCCAACCGGTTTGTAGGCAGAGTTACTTAAGGCAGGCAAAAGCACATTGGTCGACTGAGCCTTGCTCCCCGCGGATGGATTGATGCTGGTGTTGTGCCCGACGGGATCGCTGTTCTTAATCAGCAGAGTCTGGGTTGATCGCATCACAAACACATGATCCAAAAAGACACATTCCTTTTGATCGAACACCAGTTCAGCCGTCGCCTGGGCAGCCAGATCGGGATGTTCCCATTTAGGATTGTTCGCGGGTAGCTTGGTGACGAGATAAACGACGACATCCTCGATTCCGCCGCTGCCATCCACGACTAACTTCTCGTCCAGCACCGTCTTGCCGCCAGGAGCGCAGACCTGGGGATCCTTGCTGATAACAAGTGCAGTCCGCCCCGGTGCGGCACCTGCAAGGACGAACTTGCCTTTGAGCGTGGACCAACCTGTGGGGTCTGCCACCGCGACCACCGCCGCCGGTCCCGCTTCGGCCGCGCCCGCGCCGAAGGCCTTCTTCAGCGATTCGACGTTGGCAGTGCTGATCCGCGGATTGGGAGCGACCGGGCGTGTACAACCGCTTGCGACGAGCACGCCGCAAGCCAGCAGCGCTGCAATGTTGATAGGGATGAATCGATTCACGTTAGGTGTTCCTTTCGGCGGGCGACTACTTCTTCGGCTTATCCAGCACGTCGAGCGGAATGGTGAATTCGCCCAGCTCGGTGACGCCGGCTACTTTCACTTCCATCCGCCCCAGCTTCCACTCGCTGGTTTTGCCCTTCTGGTTTCCCTTGACCACGAAGCCGGCCTTCTCTTGCCAGACCACAAACGTGTGCGTTCCTTCGGGAATATTGGCAATCGTGAGGTCGCCATTTTTATCGCTGACGCCAAAGTAGGGATTGTCGCGAATCAAAATCCAGCCACCCATCCACGAATGAATGTTGCAAGACAAAGGCATGGGCCGGGTTTCGTTCTTGGTCAACGTCTTCTTTTGCGAACCGCCGGCCGGGATCAATTCGTTGAAGGCGGGGTTCGCGAACGTATTCCCGTTGGTGTTGTGGCCGATGGGATCGGGGTTGCCAATGATCAGCGTTTGCGAAGTGTGCAGCAGCGTTATCCGCGGTTCGTAACGGCAGCCCATGTTGTCCACCTTCACCTCTTTGGCGAGGGCGGCCATGGCGGCGGCGCTCTCGGGGGCCTTCTTCATCGGGGCGACGTACATGTACATCACAATGTTCTGAATGGCATTCCCCGCGCCGATTTTGATCGATTCATCGACCAGCATCTTGGGGCCGCAGAACTCCTTGTCCTTATCGACATTGAGCTTGGCCGGCGTCGGGGCTTTGCCTTCCAAGGTGAATTTGATCTTAAGGCTGCCGTCGGCGGCGAAACCAGACAGAGGTAAGGCGAGCGCGGCGAGTAGCAGCGAGCAGGTGAGAGGACGGATCATGGGAGGACTCACTAAGTAAAGTTGACGGCAGGCTGCTCAACACAACCGGCCGAGGCGGGATTGAAACGGAACATACTAACCACACATACATCCTATCAAGTTATCAAGGGCGGACCGCCTTGTTCGCCCTGCGTTTGCGCTTCGCCGCATCAGTTATTCGCGCCTGCTGCAGTCGCCGGCGCGTCCGTTGCCGGCTTCTCGGGCTCCGGGGCGGGAATCTGCGGCGCGATCAGATTCTTGCCCTGCGAGTATTGATCGTAATTCATCAGCAAATCGACCAGTGCTTGCACCGTTTGTTCGCTGTTGCCCAGGAATTGCGCTGGCGGCACCTTGGGTGCCTGTGGTACTTTGGGATCGTAGCCGATGTTCACCGGCATGCCCGTATAAGGCAGAATCATCTTCGGATTGGCAATCCAGTTTCGCAAATAATCGGGCCGCAGCCGACGATAGACATCGGCCAGGTTCGGCCCCTTGGCTCGCGGATTACCACCCGGATCGAAGTCGGCAATGATGTGGCACTGGGCGCAGAAGTTCTTGCGATCGATGACGATCTTCATCGCATCATCGAGACGATTGCGACCACCCATCGCCCGTTCTGCATAAGCGGTTGCGAGGCTCGCCAGGTGACTATCGAGTCGCATCGGCGTCGCTTCGTAGGGATAGTTCGCGTTATCAACGGCGGCGAAATAATTCACCAGCTTGGTCGCATCGTCCCGCGAGAGATTGAACTTCGGCATCCGCAAAAAGACGGCCGGGCGAATAGGGTAAGGCTCCAGCAGGAACTCGTACAGCCAATTGCTCTGCACCTTCGAGCCTTCGCCAAACAGGGGCGGCGGCAACCAGCCATACGCTTCCGCCCCGCTGGCGTTCGGATTGGTTTCTTGAGCAATCGCAGTCACCCGCGGCAATAGATATCGCGTCAACATGCCGCCGTTGCCGGTGTAGGCATTGGTGATGGTGCTACCGGGGACGGAAACTTTCGACAGTCCCGCCAGGTGGACGTTGCCACCCAAGACCGCCGGGCGAACCAGATCAACGGACAGTTTGGTATTGCGCGGATCGTAATGATCCTTCGACACTAGCTCGCCATCTTCCAAATCGACCAATTCCGGCAAGCCTTGAGCTTTGGTTGTCTTCGGGAAGCCCAGCAGCGTCGAATGCAGCAGATTGCTCGCGTCGGGCGTGCCCGCCTTGGCCAGGTCCGCGGGCGAGTAATGGGCTCGCAGGAACGGATAGACGGGATCAGTCACCGTTTGAGCCTCAAAGGTTCCCGGCGTAAAACTCAGCTTCCACTTGTCGGCTTCCAGCGTGTGGCAGCCGCCGCAGTTGAACTTCTCCAGCACCAGCTTCCCTTCGGCAATGGCTTTGGCCCGCGGATTGGCGCGATACAAATACTTCTCACGCGGCGGTTCCGCCACCAGGCCCAGCACAAACGTGATCACCGCTTCGCGATCCGCGGCCGAGAACGGGAACTGCGGCATTCGCAGCCGTTCGTTGAACCGTTTGTTCAGCGTCTTATCGAAGTCGTAACTGCGCGGCTCCTTCAGCTTTTGATAGATGAAGCCAATCCGGCTGCCCCCGTGCAATTGATTGCCATAGTAATCATCAAATCCGACGGGCAGTTCTTCCTTGTGGGAAACCATCTCGCCGGCATGCTGAGCATGATCGTCAGCCATTGGAGCGCCATCGCCACCGCCCGATCGGTCGCCACTAACTTGCGCCGGACTTGCCTTGGCAGAACTAGCCTTACCATGCGACGGATGTGCATCGCCATGTGCGCCATGTCCGACGTGTTTGTATCCAACCGAATTTGGATAGTGCGTGATGTGCTCGAACGCGAGCCGCGAAGGATCCTTGCGGCCCCAGTTCTGCAACTGTGTGCCGATGGGCTTGGCATCTTCAAAGCCGGGAATATCGTGACAGCCGTAGCAGCCATATTTCGAGACAGTCTTCAGGCCGATATATCGCAGCCGCTGATCATCGGTGAGCAGCTTGCCGGCAGTAATGAGTTCCGTCTCCGCGCCCTTCAACTCCGCCCGCATCGACTCGGGCAGGCCCTTGTCGTAATAGCCGCCGGGCCGCTCGACTTCGTCAATGAAGAAGGCCTCGCGCATGTACTCCGTGGTCAAATTCCGCAACGCATCCTGTTCGGCTTTGGACAGGGGATCTTTGAGTTTCTGTTGTGAAAGCACGGGCTTCCACTTGCCGTGCGAGTCCGCAAGGAGATAAGTGGTGATGTCTTCGGCGGGATCGAAGACTTTGGTAATCGTCTTGTCCATGCCCGTCGCTGGGTCTTTCACCGGTTTGTCATCGGCGTCTTTGACGACTTCGACATGCTTCAAAGGTTCTAAGAACAAGTTCGGCATTACCGTCCGAGCGTGATACTTCGTCGGCTCCTTGATCCAGCTATACAGCCAGAGAGGGCCTTTCTCATTCACCGCATGCGAGAACTTCGCGCCGATGTTGCTTAGGTCCGGCCCTTGCACAATCTCGTCTTTGGCGCGGAACTTCTTCGTGTCTGGGAAGTCGCTATGCGTGTGACAGGCCAGGCAGCCGCGAGTTTCAAACTGCTGCTTACCGCGGGCGATCATTTGCTCG
>JAYTUF010000320.1:0-8082 GCA_043744755.1 Anatilimnocola sp. | reverse complement strand
GGAGTTTGGAAGCTGTTATGTAGTTGATTGTGAGTTCTTGTAAGTGATGTTTAACTCTAGCTCGTAATCGACTGCTGAATCGTCGCTTCACATGTTTTCGATTCGGATGTTAACGATCTTGCCGATTGTGACGGCCCGGTTGTTCAAAACTGTTCAGAATCTGAACGATCTTGTTCATTGTTTCATTTCACTGGCTTACTGCGGCAGAGCAGCCGGAGCAGCTTCGGCTGGATCAAGCGGACCAGCGGGGCCGGTGATTCCCGGGCCGCCAGCTCGCCATTTGAACTCTTGCACCCGCACGCCGCCGCGGCTGCAATCGGCATAGGACATCGCATCCTCAAACCGCGAACTGGCGGCCGAAGTGGTATAGTTGCGATTGCCGAACCCGTAATCATGGACGCCAATCACCAGCGGGCAATCAATAAAGTACGACTGATCGAGGCAGAGCATCGCCTGCGACAGATCGCCGAACTCATCCACGGTGCTATCCCGCACCGCGGTGATGCCGGAGATGACGCCCACGGTGAGCAATGACGTCAACAGCGTCCATTCAAACGACAGCACGCCGTCCTCGTCGTGCCACATCTTCAAAAACAAATTCTTCACGGCCGAACTCCTTCGCTCATGCTGCACGCCGCCGGTCTTCCCAGCGGAAACACTCCGCCAGGACTTCAGCGACTCATCAGGAAAATCATCGTCATCGTGTTAACCGGTGTTACCGGCATGATTAATATCATTGGCAGAATCCGTACCAAATGCAAAACAAGCGCGAAGATTTATTGTCAAAACGTTCGCAAAACGAATCGCTGTAAAGAGTTAATGACGCTTAAGAGTGTTCAAACAGCGAAGCACAATGTTCAGCCGATGTTAAGCCCGCTTAACATCGCCGGATGAAACGCTGAACAAAATGTTCAGAACTCTGAACAACGACCGTCAAAAGACCGGTCCAGAGCCTGACGATGTTTCACAAACAGAGCCGTTCGTGCAGAAGTCGAAGCGCGCGAGCGCTAAGCAGCCGATGTTCAGAATTGTTAGCGACCGTTTCGCCCCATTTCGCCACGCTGCTCGCAGCGTGTTCCCGCCCCGCGCTAGATTCTCCCTTTTCGCATTGGCAACGCCGATTTCCTGGGTTTATGCTATCGGTTCCTCTCACTGGCGCCCGGTTGGCGCGCAACTGCGATTTTGTCCGGAGAGCAGACATGTGTTGCCGGGCAGCATCGCCCAAACCGGCATCGCGATTTCCACCTTAGTTCGCGGTGCGCGAATGAGTGGCGGCGTACTTAGCGGCCACTCGCGGAAAATAAAGAGTGTCGGCCGTTGCATCAGGGACTTATGACATCAAACCAAGCGGTTGCGCTGAATGCCCACTTATCTCGTCCAGCATCGCTCACCTGTGGAAATGCAGCGCCGCCGATGATTGACGTTCGGATTTCTATGAGATCACCTTGCAACACGTCTAGCTCAAACATAGTCAATTCATTAATACCTCCCCCATCACCTGAATCAATGACTTCAAGGAACTCATCGGTTACGGTCCATGCCCAATCCCTACCGTCGTATACTGCACGAAATCGTCGCGACTGCGCTGGGGTGTTAATCTCTGTAATTATTACTGTCCCAATACTATTGTTATCGGCAAACGACACTGATGGGTCAGTCGTATAACCGGAGGCCAATACGAAAAACGACCCTTCGAGCGTTAGCACTTCCGCAGGATCCACCTCTATGTCGGTTTCAATAACAAAGTCGGCCTCACCAACAATTTGAAGGCCCCAGGACGGAACCCCCATATACGTTGGCCCGGAGCCAGGGCCCGCGTAAATATCGACATCCGCCGTTAAATCCACCTCCCCAAGAATATCCCAGAAATCCAACGGCGACCAACAAAGGGCTTCCCCAATGGACACGGCATGGCTGAATGCACCATCCTCTTCGTAATCCGCGTCAGTGGCAGCGTATATCAATTCATCAACAGCATCCGATTCCCTGTCAAGAATTGGTGTCGGAATCAAGTTAATTGCGGAGCGGACGTCGAGCGCCAAATCGGGATTTGTGTCCCCGCGCGCATCAACTCTTTGAAACGACCATGATCTCTGCCCATATGCTTCAGAATTCATGAAGCATGCGCCAAATAACACTGCCATCAATAACCAGCGTGACATCGTGACTCTCCTAAACCGAATACGAAAAAAACGCGATAGTCGAAGAATATCGATTGCAATGGAGTTGTCAATAATATTTCGATAAAAGATTTCGGAATAGTTGTGGACGATGACAGAAGATGTCACTAATCCACGATCTCCATCGATTTCGCACAGGTAGTTGCTGAGATGGATAGGATGGGCTAGCTGTTGCAAATGGAATTCCGGCTGAAATCGTCCGGGCCACCATGTAGTTTCTCGCCGGAAATATGAGACGATGCATCAGTCGATTTGTTTTGGCCTTTTCGGGGCTTCCCACTCCGACCGGAGTCGCGAAACCGACAGCAAGATCACTTCCTGTTTAGAGGCACTATATTATGTTCATGTTGAATGGCACTTTTAGTCGGCTGCTGATGCTGGCTCTTTCACTAGCAACCTCGTTTCTTGGATGCACTGCATCAAAGCAGCCGGATTTTGAGGCATTGCACCCGGTCTCGGGAAAGGTGCAACGGGCCGGGCAACCGCTGGCGGGCGGTGTGGTCCGCTTCAATTCCGTGCCCGATAAGCCGGAATTTAGCATCAACGGACTGGTGAACGACGAGGGCGCCTTTTCGCTGACCACGGTCCGCAGCACCGATACCCGCGGCGAGCGCCGCCCGGGTGCGCCGGTCGGCGAATTTTCGGTCGTGTATACGCCTCCGAATCTCGATCAAACGAAGATCTTTGAGCCGCCCATCACCCTGCCGATGCTCGTGAAGATCGAAGCGCAGGATAACAATCTGACGCTCGAAGTGCCCAAATAGGCGCGTAGCACGAACCCCTAGGTTCGTGCGAGCGTGACCAGCGTGACGCCTCGCTCGCAGCACGGCTGCGAGCTACGGCTTTAGCGCACATCCAGGCAGACAATCTCTTTATCATCCCGCAGATATAGCAACCCGTTCGCGAGCGCCGGTGCCTGCCGGGTCGTGCCGATGACCGTTGTGCGGCCGATCTCGTCATAGGCCTTGGGCGATGCGCGGGCGACTACTAACTCGCCCTTCATGGTCGAAATGAACAGCTTGCCGTCGGCGGCGATCATGTTTCCTTTGCCGAAGCGCAATTGCTGCCAAGCCCGTTCGCCCGTCGCGGCATGGATGCAAGTCAGATGCGAAATCGGCCCAGCGCCGCCGACGTTATCGAAGCCGTAAAGATAATCGCCGAGCAGGATGGACGTTTGCCATTCAGTCCGCAGCACGCTTTTGACTCCTGGCGACGACCAAACTTCACTCGCCTCGAACCCAGCGTTGGTTCCTTTCAAGGCAAGTAGCACGCTGCCATGATTCTCACCCGCGGAAACAAATACCTGCCCCTTATACGCAACCGGCGAGGCAATGTTGCAGGCGAAATCGGTCTCATAAGGAAATCGCCACAACTGGCTGCCCGTGCCCGGCGCAATGCCCATCACCGAACCACCGGTGACTGAGACGATCTGTTCCTTGCCGCCGATATTCAACACGACCGGCGACGAATAGCCCGCCGGATCGTTCCCCGTTTTCCACGCGAGCTTGCCGGTCTTGATGTCGAACGCTGCGACCGCGCCATTCGCGGCCCCCACGTTCACAATCACTTGCTCCCCCACGACCAGCGGCGAACAGGCCATGCCATAATCGGCCTGCGTTGCTTTCAATTCCTGGAGCACATTCTTTGACCAGAGCAGCTTGCCATCGGCGAAATGCACCGCGGCCAGGATGCCTTCGCCTGTATAGACAAATACCTGGTCGCCCACGATGGTCGGCGTGGCGCGGGTGCCGTTCCCCATTTGATTTTTATAAGCTGGCGCTAACTCGCATTGCCATTGCGGCTCTCCCTTATCGGTCGATAACGCCACCAACTGCTGCTTCCCCGCCCGTTCGATCATGGTGAGCACCCGCCCCCGGCTGATCACCAGCCCGGACATGCCCACGCCGCCGGCCGCTCGCCAAACTTCCTTCGGACCGTCCGCCGGCCACTTGTCGAGCAAGCCGGTTTCGGCCGAAACGCCATTCCGCTGCGGCCCGAGAAACTGCGGCCAATCGAACTTGCCGGCGGCAGCGGGCGCGGACTTCAATTTTGGAGATTGGGCCTGAACGGCGAGTGGCAGCAGACTGCCGCAGCACAGCAGGCTCAGCAATCCCAGAAACGCGCTTCGCAAAGCCCAACGAGAAGATTCCATAGCCCGCAACCCTTTTGGCAGAGAAAGAAACTCACTCCGTTCTCTGGGCATCGTAGGGCAACGAGGCAGCACCAATCAATCACAGGCTTACAACAAGTGACGAGATGCCAGCCCCTCCTGCTGGCGAAACTGTTGCTAGCGAAACGCCGTGCCGGCCTGCACCGGCTGCTCGCTGTTCCGCGACAGCTTATTTGCCCTCTTCGGCGAGGCCGCCTATTCCGGCGGTGGCGTGAGCTCCGCCGAGAAGCGCGACCACTTCGACCGGCAGGTGGAAGCATCGCAAAACTGCGGCGGCTAAACTAAGTCGTCTTTAGCTCCGCGAAAGACGACAATGGGGCTACTTGACGGGCCGCTTGACTCCCAACTCTTCGGTTTCCGGGTTGTACACATAGGTGGCCCCCGGGGGCAATTGCGGCAGCTTGATCTTGTTTTCCATGATGATCTTCTGCATGAACTCTTCGTGCGTTTTGGGGCCGGTGCCATCGGTGGCCTTGAAGAGTTGCAGAGCATGCGGAATCTGAATTTGAAAGACAGCCTTCTCACGGACCGCGAAATAGGCCTTTGCCGGCCCGACGATAAACCCATCGTGAGAATCCAAGCTGCGGCCCTTGATCCCCACGCCCACATCCGCCTTCACCGTTTCGGTCGGCGTCGCTGGCGGGTCGGGCACGGTTAACGGAACGCCTGGCGGCGTGCCCTCCGATGGCAGCTCGGGCTGAGGCGGGCCGGGAATTTGGGCTTCCGTCGGCGGCGGCATGGGGATGATCGCGGGTGGTCCCGGTAGTGCAGGCGGACCGGGCATTCGTTGCGGCGTTGCGGTCGGTGTGATGGTGGGATTGTTCGAAGCGACCGGCACCGGCGTCGGACCGCAGCCTGCGTACACAACCAGAGAGACAGCGGCGAACAAACCGCCAAGTAAAGACCCACTTCGACGATTCATGTCGTTCCCCTTTTTTTCACTACCAAAGTTCAAACCGGCGGCACGGTCAATGGCCATTGTTCCATTTCGGCGAGCGTACCCTGCCGAGTCATATTGTATTGCAAAGGAGTGAGCGTAAGAAAGCCTCTGGCAATGGCGGTCAGGTCGGTTTCGTGCCCCTCGGGTCGCGGCGGCGGTTCGTTCGTTGCCCAATAATAAGTGCGTCCCTTGGGATCGACCCCCTTCACATATTGCTCGCCGTAGCGCGAGACCCCCATCGGCACGACCTTGATTTCGTTTTGCTCACGCTCGCAGGCGGCAGTGGGGATATTGAGATTATAGAGCACCGGCCCCGGACCTTTGCGGGCGAGAATCTGCTCGATGATGCCGCGGCACATCCGGGCAGCCTTTCCATACTGCGCATGCTCATGAAACTCCAGCGAACAGGCAATGCTCGTGATGCCGAAGAAGGCGCCTTCGATGGCGGCGGCAACCGTGCCGGAATACAGCACGTTGATCCCCGCGTTCAGCCCTCCATTGATGCCGCTGACGACCAGATCGGGCGGGCGGTCGCAGAATTCAAAGATGCCCAGCTTCACGCAGTCGGCCGGACTCCCATCGACGGCCCAGCCCCGCAAGCGATCGCCGTCGTAAACTTGCTTGGGAACCAGCGGGCGGAGGAACGTGATCGAATGTCCCACGCCGCTTTGCTCCGTCTCCGGCGCGACGACGCGAACATCGGCAATGAGCCGCAGTTCTTCTTCGAGCGCTCGTAATCCCGGCGCGTAAATACCGTCGTCATTCGTCAGCAGAATCAACACGTCGCAGCAACTCCCGGCTATTTCGTTTCGAGCAACGTAGCATGAAGCCACTGCTTCGTGCGAGTGCCAGACTCGGGGTCCGGGCCTTGGGAGGGCGACGCTCCTGCGGAGCCGAAATCCGCGAAACGACATCTTTTCCGCCGCCCGGCTCGGCAGGAGCCTCGCCCTCCCAATTCCGACGCCGAAACGCAAGTTACGGCAACGGCCGTCGTTTGTTCGGCGAGCGCAGTTGCAGCGCCTCCGTCGTCGGCAGACCCGCGTCCAGGCGAATCAGTTGCTCGATCATCCCCTGCGTGTCATTCGCCGTTCGAGCGAGTCGTTCGAGCCAGAGCGATCGACCGAGACCGAAGCCATCGAAGACTTCATCCCCCAGGCAGCCTAGCACCGCGGAAGCCACCTGCCGGTTCAGATCCACATGCTGTGTGGGTTGATTCAAGGTTTGAAAGGAAGTTCGCATGGAAGCAATCGCCAGGTTCCAGGCGAGTTCGCTGTTGCCGCGCGACGTGCTGAAATCTTCTGCAAAATCAAGCGCTCGTTCGGCATCGAAGGCCAGCGTGGCGGGATTGCAATACGCGGCCAGGCGACCGAGCAGCAGATCGGTCCAGCGTTCGACGCGGCGGCGGAAGCGGTTGCAATCGACGGCCATCCCGAGATCGGCCCCTTGGCCACTGAGCATCCATTGCAGGGCGCCGTTGCGGGCTTCGAGATGCCCCAGCAGAATGCTGTGGGCCACCGGTTCGAGTTCTTCATGCCCAGAAAAGCGATCGTGCCCGGCACAGGTGGCCGCGAAGACCCGCGTGAGCAGTTCGCTGGCCAGCACTTCCTGCACCACAAGCGCCATCCGCGCGGGCGGGGTCGCACTCGCGCGGGAATTGCGGAACAAGTGATACCAGCGGTCCTGCCGGCACTTCGACGCTGCCCAGTATTGCTCGACGGCGCCAGGCGGCAGCGCGGCCCGGCATTCGATGAATACCGGCGCTTGCGTGGCCGTCGCCAGCCCCAACTCGAGCAGATCACAAAGGTTCATTGCGACGAGAGGAGAGCAAGCGGAATGCCGCGGCGATGATTGTCCTCATACCAAACGCCGCCAAAGCTTGTTACGAACGAGCGTTGCGCGATTCTGCCTTCAGAATCCACTCCGCGGCCCATGTTGCTTTTTTGCCACGGGTGATGCCGGGCTGCGACACCGACTTGGAGGCCGATGACAGATTCTGACACCCCCCGAGCCGCATAAATCGATGCGGCGCTCAAATAGTGCGAAATTGGAAAATACTTGGCCCGGTTCGACATTGAATTCGCGACTCTACTAGGAGGCAGGCTCGCGCACGATGGCGCTGCGCCTGAAACTGCGCGTACGTGGCAATCCACAGACTTCAAATTCCGGAACAGCAATATGCAAGCCGTCACCCGGGTCAATCGCTTGCTTCAGATGATGTTACTACTCCAAGGGAGTCGATCCTGGACAAGTGAGGAGCTCGCCCTGCGGTTTGAGGTGTCGAAGCGCACGATCTTTCGAGATGTTGAGCTGCTGCGCAAATCCGGAATCCCCATCAGCACGGATGACTCGGCCGGGGGGTATCAGTTGCTCGCCGGCAATTTGCAGTTCACGCAATTGGCGCCGTGCGAGTTGATTGCGCTCGTCCTGGCCGACCGAGGAATGTCCTCGGCAAACTGGGAATTGTTTCGCAAATCAAGAGAAATGGCGGTCGCAAAATTGATGAGTGGGGTGACCCCCCGGCTGCAGTCGCAAGTGCGGCTGGTTCTGAAAAAGCTGAATGATCTGAGCGATAACCCGCTATTGGAGATCTCGGACGAGCGCACGATGGCGGCTTTGATCGATTCCTGGTCCGAGCCGCCGAAGCAAGCAGTCCCGGGCTAGTGGAATGGCAACGCTAAAAATTAGGGTGGATGAAATCAGCCGCCAGGCGCTAGTGCCGAAAACGCTAATTCCGTTCTCTCAAGCTGCTAGCGGCTGGGGGTGTTCGTTCCAGTGGTTTTTCCAGCTTTTGG
>JAYTUF010000319.1:0-2105 GCA_043744755.1 Anatilimnocola sp. | reverse complement strand
TCTTGAGGCAGAACAAAATGATGACCGCCACCACGCCGCCGGAAGCGCCCAGCAGCGGCCCCGTCGGCACTCCCAGGAAATAATGCCGCAAGCTCCACACCAGACCGCAGAATACGATCGCCACCAGATAATAGCGGACGAGAAACGCGCCCCCTAGCTTCTCTTCGAGCAGCCGGCCGAAGACCCACAGGCCGATCATGTTCCCCAGAATGTGCTGAATGCTGAACGTGCTATGGACGAAGCCATACGTCAGCAGTTGCCAGACTTCCCAAGGACGGGCCCAGACATTGGCCTGCAGGTCGAGCACCTTGGCGATGCGATGATCGACGCCGCCGAAGAACAGATCGACGAGATAGACCAGGACCGTCAGCAAAATCAGCTTGGCCGTGGTGGACATCGCGCGCAGGCCGAGCGGATCGTCGGGGCCTTCTTCTCGATAGTAATCGCGTTCCTGATATCCCATGGAAGGCTGTTGGCCGAGGGAGGCGGGCTGGTGGTGTGTCGGTTATTCTAGCAGGGATTGAGGGGCGGGGGACGGGAGATCAGGGGTCAGGAGGTCAGGAGGTCGAGCAGTCAGACTTACTTCGCTGCGCTCAGTTGCTGCACTCGGTAGAGGTTCTTTTCCGTGCGAATGAACAGGGCGCCATCGCCTACCGCATACGAAGCCAAGGTTCGCTCCGTGTTGAAGCCGGTTTCGGTAGGCGTTTCGAAGGTGGTGCCTGGTTTCAAGACCAGCGTTTTGCCTTCTTCGCTTTGGATGTAGATTTTGTCGTCGGCGAAGACGAGTGACGACGAATAGTTGCCGCCCACGCGTTCCTGCCAGTGAACTTCGCCGGTCAGGGCATCGACGCAACTGGCCACGCCCTTGTCGGCAACCATGTAGAGCTCGCGGCCCAACAGCAGTAGCGAGGGCGTGTGCGGGGCGCCTTTCTTCAGCGTCCATTCAACGTGCGTTTCGGTCACATCGCCGGTGCCATCGGGACGGATAGCGAGCACGGCTGGGCTATCGTAACTGGTGCTGATATAGACCAATCCATTGCCGAACACCGGCTTGGGAATGACGGAGTAGCCTTCGTGCTTGACGTGCCAAATCTCGGTGCCGGTCGCCGGATCGAGCGAATTCACGACGCCCGCGCCGACGCAGATGACCTGCTGCTTGCCGTTCACGGTGATGGCCGTCGGCGTGCAGAAGGCGAATTTCTTGGGCGGGTTGCCGGGCCGGCTGAACTTCCACTTCAGCTTGCCGGTGTCGGCTTCGAGCGCGGCCACGAACGGCCCGCTGCCGCCGTCGCAAGTGAAGATCAGCCCACCATCGACCAGAATGGGCGAGCAGCCGTTGCCATGCACGGGCGCATAGCGCAGCTCGCGCGTTTCCCAAAGGACCTTGCCATCCAGATCGAGACAAGCAGTTCCTTGATGACCGAAGTGAACGAACAGCCGGTTACTATCAACCAGCGGCGTGGGGCTGGCGTGACTATTCTTGTTGTGAATCTTCGGCGACGTTTTACCTTCCTGCACAAAAATCTCATGATCCCACAGCACCTTGCCCGACTTCGCATCGACGCACAGCGCCCGCAATGAAAGATCGCCGCTGTCGGGTTCCGCCCCTTCGCGCGGGACTGCTGACGTGAGATACAACCTGCCGCGCGAGAGACTGGGCGACGACCAACCCTTGCCGGGCATAGGCAACTTCCAAGCAACATTCTGCGGCTTGCCATCAGTTTCCGCGCCCCACTCGGCCGGCAGATTCCGTTCCTGCGAGATGCCCGTTCCTTCGTTGCCGCGGAACTGCGACCAGTCCTCGGCGATTAGCACGCAGGGGCAAATGAGCAGACTGAAGACAACGCAGCACGGTAACGCACGAACCATAAGGCTGGCTCCGACAGGCGGGAACGATGGGGCGGGAAGCTCCCGAAGCAACTTCCGGGAGCAGTAGTATCATAACTCGCCTTGAGCCGTTCCGTGCGAGCTAGCAACACGGATTATACGTCGCACCACTTCACCGCTTGCGTTAAACCAGCCAGGGGGTCGCGGGTGGGGATGAACTCCTGCCCCACATAGCCTTGGTAACCCACTTCGATCAGCTTGCGCATGATGGGTGGATA
>JAYTUF010000318.1:0-2108 GCA_043744755.1 Anatilimnocola sp. | reverse complement strand
CCCTGCCATTCGATCTCGTCCCCTTCCTTGCGGAGCGGTTCGATATGCACCACGCCGGCGACCTTCTTGGCCGCCTCGACATTGATCGACTTGATCTTGCAATGCGCATGCGGGCAACCAAGGGCCCGCGCGATGAGTTGATTCTTGAGGTTGATGTCGTACGTGTATTTGGCCGCGCCGGTGGATTTCTCCATCCCGTCGCGCCGCACGTGACGCTTGCCGATTTGCTGGGCCTTCTCGCGCGAGGGCCAGGAATAAACGGTGTCTGCCATAACTATGCGTCTCCCTTCACGAGCTTGACCGCGGCTTGAACCACATTCACATACGTGCCACAGCGGCAAATGTTGCCGTTGAGCCCGCCGCGAATCTGCTCTTCCGTGGCTTTGGGGTTCTTATCGAGAAACGCCTTCACGGCGACGACGAAACCGGGCGTGCAAAAGCCACATTGCTGAGCATCGCAGGCGGTGAATGCGGCAGGAACCGGGTCATTCGCCAGGCTTTCGACGGTCAGAATCTGCTTGCCGACAGCCTGCAGCGCGAGCATCACGTTGGCTTGCATCGGCTTGCCATCGATCAGCACCGTCGCTCCGCCGCTGCTGCCATCCGTGCAGATTGGCTTGGCGCCGGTCAGGTCGAGTTGATACCGCAGCACTTCGAGCAGCGTCGTCCGCGGCTCGACTTTCACCTTGTGCTTCTTCCCGTTGACGGCCAGTTCCACCGTCGTTTCGCCGGAAACAATGCCGGCGCCGCTCGCTTGTTGAGCGAATGCCGTCGCTCCGGTTTGCAACGTGGCGGCCGCGGCCACCGCGCCGCTGCCGTGCAAAAAAGCTCGCCGGCTAAAACCTCCGGACCGTTCCGGAGTCTGCGTGCTGGGGTTCATGAAGTTATTCCTTAAATCGCGCGAGAGACTTCGATAGCGCGGCTGATTATTACGGCTGCGGGCGCGCGATGCAATCAAGGGGAGAGAAGTTTTGGGAGATGGAACTTGTCTCGCTCCCGCGAGAGGAGTACCGAAAACCTAGTTGCTGCGCGCCAACTCGCCGTTGCGGACTTCGATGTTGAGCGACTTCCAGCGGTAATAGACGCGGATGGGGTTGAAGCGGGCCTGGGCTTCTCCCATCAGCGGAGCAATCTTGGTGTGCTGATCGCAGAATTTTTTCACCAGGCGGTAGTTGTCGTCGTCCATCATGAAGCCGACCACCTGCGACTGTTCGTCCGGCAATGTGTTGAAACCGGAATGATCGGCCCGCAGGCCACTGTTGCCGGGACCGACGCTGCCCAGGGGCGGTTGCCGGCCTGATTCGGAAATATAGATGTTGCTGACAAGCACCGCGAAATATTCTTCTTCGTTGTGATAACCGCTGAGCTTGCCCGTCAAGGGAACGTGGGCCCGATCACCCCCGAGGGCACGCATGGCATGGACCAATTCGTGCAGCAGAATCTCGTCCGCTGCCGCGCCGGGTCCACTTCCGCAGCCCGACGTTGCGGCCCAGGTGTTCACGGAGAATTGCACATCGACGGCCGTCCGGTGCAGGCCGCTGCTCACCTTTTCTTGATGCTTGGCGCTAAAGGCCAGTGCGTTGCAGACGCCAAACTCGGCATAATTGCTCGGCAAATAGGGGCGAATGCGCACGACGCCATGCGTCACGATTTTGCGAAACACCGCCCGTCCCACCATCGAGGCCGCCAGCGTCTTGAGAGTTGCTTCGACGTTCCGCTCGTGATCCTCGGGCCGCCCCACCGGTGTTCCCTGGCCATCGACCACCGCGGAATACTTCAGCAGATACTTGCTCATGGCAACATTGCGATTCGTGGGAGGCTTTGAAACGTGTGAGCCTCAGATACAGGGCCCACTTCTCTTACCAGCGACGAATGCGGGGAAATGTTACAGATGAATCGGTTATGTCACTACAATTCGTGGCGGAGGCAGCTTGCGTCGACCGCGATTACGAAGTGTTTCGTTGAAAACATTAGCCACCGGCTTCAGCCGGTGGAACACGACTAGCAGAGAGTTCGGCTTTAGCCCTGGATTCGGGGGCGGTCGCTTAGGCGAGCGGCAGGTCTTGTTTTACCCGCTTCTGGGTTGCTGTGGCCGGATCACGATGTCG
>JAYTUF010000317.1:0-8113 GCA_043744755.1 Anatilimnocola sp. | reverse complement strand
CTGGGCTGCGACGTAAGGCATTTATCGCGAGTCACTTGCGCCGATATTCAGGCCGTTATCGCCGTCATCAACCCCTGCCAAACGCCTGTTTCCCGGCCGATTTTGCACCCGCCTGATAACCCCTTGACCCTCGTTGATAACAACTCAACCGGGTGGTTGTTGTGAGTGTGTCCGTGACAAAATCAACCAATTTTTCAAAGATCATCGCAGTATATTATTAACATGTCTACAATAAAAGCCAAGTAGATTTTTAATAAACACGAATCCGACTAATGGCAGTTCTGTGGGAATCCGCCTATCACTCCTGTCGGCAAACGCCTTACCCAAACGGATCAATCATCGGTCTGGCGAGCGGCTTACGTCTGCCGGTTTGTCGGACTCGTCTGCCACAACCGTTTATCAAACTGTCCGGCGGTTGACGCCTTTCGAACCCGCAGGGTTCGCAGCCATTAGCCCCGGGTTGAGGCGGCAGCCGATACCCGGGGAAAGAAAGCCAAGAACAGCGTTCGATCCCGAAGGGATCGCAGCATCCATGCGCTGCGATCTCTTCGGGATCGAAGTCGAAAATATTGCTTTGATAACCCCGGGTGTCGCTGCGCTCAACCCGGGGCTACTGGCTGTGATCCCTTCGGGATCGGAATCGCTGGAAGTGGGAAAGATGACGATCAAGGTTTAACGAAAGGCATCGTTTACCGGCCTGGCAAGCGGTTTGGCATTTACCTGCGCAGCGGAGCGCTCTTCGCGCGGGAAGATGAAGAGTGTGTTGCCTCGCCGTTCGCAGCGGCAACCTGTTTGATAGAGGACGAGACCCAGGGCATCGCGCCGCCGGCGGGTGAAGAGGAGATCGCTGTTGGGGTTTGAGCGGGTGTTGATGAGAACGATTGGCATCGCGGACTCGACATTGCAGCCAAGGGAAGTTCCTAGGAGTAAGTGCTGCGCGCAATCCGCTGCTAAACCTTCACAACTCTGTACATCGATCATCGCATTCCAATCGCGCTCCCGCTGCGTCCCTGGCGAGAATTCAATCTGCGACACGCCCGTCGGATCAACAAACGGCGGCTCGGGATCGGCTCGCGGGACCAGCCAGAGTGCGCCATAGCGGTAATCGAAACCGTAGCCATCAACGGCCGCCATCTCACACAGGGCGGGAACGAGAGAGCGGTCGGGATAGGGAAATACTCGTACGCTGTCGCCGATTCCAACCAAATAAATCCGAAGATCGCTTGACTGCTGACCTCTGGAAGTGATCTGGAACGTCAAATGATCGAATGCAAAAGACTGGTAGGACTCGACCCAGGCATTATTGCTCGCAGCCGTCAGTTGGGCGACTAGTTTTGCGTCATTCACTTGCGGGCTGGCCAGCCATTGCCAGAATTGTTCCACGACAGGCTCGCCATTCCAGCGGACGAGATCGTTCCGGTCGTACTCGGCGGTGTACAGGACTTCGCCATTGAGGGTCTGGCAGGTCCAAGTTCCTTGGCGATGGCCCCGGTCCCAGTTGGAGACAACGACGATCGGGTCATCGGGGATGTGAATGCTCGAGTAATCGGCATGTGGGTTGTTGGTCTGCAGAAAACCAAAGGTTAACGGCCGTGGCTCAGACCAATTTTGCCTTTCAATGATCCCGTGCCAGACGCCATGTGGGAGGCCTCGGCGATAGTTTCCCTGCAAGACCCATGTATGTCCATCTCCGGCGCGAAAGGAACCATGTAACTCGTCACCTCGATACATCGCTTCCAGCGTTAACTGGCCAGCCCTATTATACGCCCGCCGTTTACCATTCAGTTGCCCATCAGAGTAAATCGCTTCATGCGACAATCGCCCGTCGCGCCAGATCTGCTCCGGACCGTCCATTACATGCCATGCCCGCCAATTGCGACGATAGGTCGTCCGGCATTCGATCTCTCCAACTAGCTCATGTTGAATACTCCGTCTGCCGGTGCTTGGATCGACCGTCCAGTAGGTTGAAGTGGTTGGCCCTTGCGAGGTCTCCACCCAAGGCCAACGATAGACCATGAGGGCGAGGCCGATTGCCGCCATCAGCAGCAACATCATCCGCAGGCTGAATTGCAGGCGGAATTGCAGGCGGAAGGGCTTGAGCGGCGGGGATGACGGGGGGGAGGGCGTCATGAGTGGGTTACATTTGCGCGCTCGGATTGGAGACGTTATTTTGAGATTGGACGCTGTTGCAGGTCGGCCGCTCACCCAAGCTTTCTACTTCAATCAATCATTCGCCCGGGCTTTGCTGATCAAGTGAATGAACTCAGCATTGGTTTTGAACTTGGCGAGTTGCTTCGTCAGTTGCTCCATCGCATCGACGGGGTTCATCGAGGAGAGGGTGCGGCGGAGCATGGTGACGGCGTGCAGGATTTCTGGCGGCAGCAGCAGTTCTTCGCGGCGGGTGCCGGATTGCGAAACGTCGATGGCGGGATAGACGCGGCGCTCGGCCAGTTTGCGGTCGAGGACCAGTTCCATGTTGCCCGTCCCTTTGAACTCCTGGAAGATCGCGTCGTCCATGCGGCTGTTCGTTTCGATTAGCGCGGTGCCGACGATCGTCACCGAGCCACCTTCTTCAAACGCGCGGGCGGTGGCGAAGAGCTTCTTGGGAATGTCCATCGCCCGGGTGCCCAGGCCGCCCGTTTGAATGCCGTCGCCGCGCTTGTTGCCAACGTACTTGTTGAAAGCGCGGGCCAGTCGCGTGATCGAATCGAGCAGCACGAAGACGTCTTGCCCCATTTCGGCCAGGCGCTTGCAGCGCTCGATGACGAGCTGCGACAGGCGCACGTGGCTTTCGATATCGCTATCGAGGCTGCTGGCCACGACCTCGCCTTTGACGTTGCGGCGCATATCGGTCACTTCTTCCGGCCGTTCGTCGATCAGCAGAATGAACTGCTTCACTTCGGGAAAGTTGATCGACATCGCCTGGCTGGCATGTTGCAGCAGAATCGTCTTGCCGCTGCGGGGCGGAGCGACGATCAGCGCGCGTTGCCCGCGGCCGAGAGGCGTGAGCAGGTCCATCACTCGCGTGGTCAGCGGCGTGGCGCCGGTTTCGAGATGGAACCACTGATCGGGATTGATAGGCGTCTTCTGATCGAAATTCTTGACCTTGAGATAATCTTCGGGAGGCATGCCATCGACATCGGTGATTTCGCGCAGTCGCGGCCCCTGCTGCTTGCGAGCGGGCTGCACGGTGCCCTTGACGATCACGCCCTCGCGGAGACCGAAGCGTTCGATCATCGTGCCCGGCACAAATGGATCGGACCGTTCGCGGGAATACATGGTCTCGGCACCGCGCAAAAAGCCGTAGCCGTTGGGGTGCATCTCGAGCAGGCCGCAACCTTGTTCGAGTTGCTGCTCGGAACCGGCGGGCACGGGATAGCTGCCGTTGCCGGGATAGGTGCCATCGGGAGCTGCTTCGCCGCCGAAGGGAATTTCACCGGGCACGCCAGTGTCGTCGCCAGGGAGCGGCCGTCGCTGCTCGCCTTCACCGCCGGGACCACCCGGACCTTGACCCTGATTGGGAGGCCGCCGCCGACGCCGCGGGGGCCGGCCACCATTGCCGCCTCCGCCTCCACCGCCGTATCCGCCGCCTCCACTACCGCCGCTGTATCCGCCGCCACCGCCTCCCCCACCGCCGTAGCCGCCGCCGTCACGGTAGCCACCGCCGCCACCGCTGCCACCGCTGTAGCCACCTTGTTGCGAGCCACCTCGGCCACCCGAGGAACGCGGACGGAACTTCTTCTTGCCCATGCTTCACCAAAAGAATTACGAAATCCAAGACCAAACAGTGCGTACTGTGTCAGAAAGTACGACGATCTTCTTCAAGCACTGCTCGAATACTCAAGCAGAAAATACTTACGCGGAAAAACGAGGAATCAAAGCTAGCGAGGGGCCACCGAAAATGGAGGTCTGGCGTGTGTGAGACAAGGCCCAAACAGCCCAGGCGGCCGCAGCAACCAACAAAGATTTTGCCAACAAGTCTCGGCAGCAGTTTCGGTGATGAACCGAACACCCCCCGCGCTCCAAAAACCCGTACACCCAAAACTCGCACCTACTTCAGCCGGGCGTGTGATTCCTCCGACATTTACCGCGGGCGATCCGGCGCACCAGTGGCCGCATCATTCGAGGTAGTGTTGTTGTTCAACCAGATGCTGCTGCCGGAGCGCCGAAGCAACTCACTGGGACCGGCGGTCTTGGACAGCAGAATTTCGTCGAAACGGTGTTGGAATCCGTCGGCTTAGGTGACGTTCAGGGAGGCCGCATTGCTGCAGCCCAACGGGAGAGAAGCGCTCTTGCCCTTGAAATCAAGCAACCCCATTAGGGTCTCGATGTCACTGGCAGCCGCAACGTTTGTTGTGACAAACGGCTGCGAAAAGAGTACCGCTTACAAGCGAGACAGAAGTCGTTCTATGGCGAATCTTATTGAAGTGTTCGGCTATGTCAAGCCGGGAATGGAGCGAATTGGTCAGAATGTGCGGAAAACTTGTCGAATGGGGAAACAATTTATCAATTATTGCTTCTTGGCAGGCGACACCTACTGGCTCGATGGCTCTTGTCCGGCCTGGCGAAGCCGTCGCCTTGCCCCGCGGGCAGCTATAATTTCTATTGGCAATTGGCTCCTGAATTTGCTGTCCGCCGCCGTTTCCCGCCGCTGAGGTTTACATGACTTGCTCGTTTCGACTGAACGCTTGCGCGGCGGCGATGATCGCGGCGTTGCTGGGCGGATCGGTCGGCGGGCTAACGCGGCTCGCGGCTGAGGCCCCCGTCGTCACTCCCGAGCAAGAGAAGTTCTTTGAAGAGCAGGTCCGCCCCGTTTTGGCCACCAAGTGCTGGGAATGTCACGGCAGCAAGAAGCAAGAGAGCGGCCTGCGATTGGATTCGCGGGTCGGTGTGCTGGCGGGCGGCGAAAGTGGCAAGCCGGCCGCGACGCCGGGTGAACCGGAGAAGAGCCTGCTGGTACAAGCCATCAATCATCGGGGGGATGTGCAGATGCCTCCCGAGCAGAAGCTGGCGGACGCGCAGATCGCGGCGCTCACTTCCTGGGTAAAGCAAGGTTTGCCTTGGCCCGCGAATTCACCTTCGGCCGCGGTCATCCTGAGCGCTGCTGAGCGCGCGGCGCAAGATCGGGCTTCCCATTGGGCTTATCAACCCGTTTCACGACCCGCCGTGCCGGACGTGAAGGTACCTGGTTTTGCGAACGGTCCGCTCGATGACTTTATCGCGGCGAAGTTGACCGCCGCGGGACTGGCTCCTTCGCCTGTCGCGGATCGTCGCACGCTCTTGAGGCGTCTGTCGTTTGATCTCCTCGGCCTGCCGCCCACGACCGAAGAAGTCGTCGATTTCGAACAAGACAATTCCCCCGATGCTTACGAACAGCGAGTCGATCGACTGCTCGCTTCGCCGCAGCACGGTGCCCGCTGGGGTCGGCATTGGCTCGATGTGGCCCGCTATGCCGATACGCGCGGTTACGCCTTTGCCAAGGACCGCCGCTATCCCTATGCATATACCTATCGCGATTATGTCATCGACGCTTTCAATCACGATCTGCCTTACGATCAATTCATCCGCGAGCAACTGGCCGCCGACAAGCTGCCGGCCAGCGACGATAAGCGCTCGCTCGCCGCGCTCGGTTTTTTGACCACGGGCCGCCGCTTCAATAATCGCAACGACGATATCGATGACCAGATCGACGCGGTCACCCGTGGCATCCTGGGGCTGACCGTCGCCTGTGCCCGCTGCCACGATCACAAGTTCGATGCGATTCCCGCCGAGGATTACTACTCGCTATACGGCGTGTTCGCGAGTGTCGAAGAACCGAACGAACTGCCGCTGATCGCGCTGCCGGAGCAGTCCGAAGCCTATCGAGCATTTGAAACTGAATTGGGCAAACGCCGCGGTTCGCTCGATGAGTTTGTCTCTACAAAGCGGAGCGAAGCCATTGGGAAAGCCCGGCAACAGTCAGCCGACTATTTAGCACGCATCGCCGCCGGCGAACGCAACCTGCTGCTGGAAAAACTTCCTTTCCTCTCCCTCGATCCCAAAGACCTGCGGCCGCCGCTGATCGAGCGCTGGCGCAAGCACCTGGCAGAACGCACGAAATCGAACGAGCACGCGCTCTGGGGTTTGTGGCAGGAACTGCTGGCTCTTAAGGACGAACAGTTTGCGGAGCAAGCGGCCGCGGTCATCGAGCGTTTCAAACAACGGCCGGAAGGAGATGCCGCCGGGCAGATCAATGGGCTGCTCAAGGCCGCAATCGAAACCGATCCGCCCAAGTCGCGGATGGATGTGCCGCGAATTTATGGCAGGCTGCTGATCGATTCGCTTCCTGCCTGGCAACAAGCTGGGGCGAATGATGAAGCCCTGGAGAAACTCGCGCCGCCGCTGCAGCAGTTGGCGAAGGTACTCGTGGCCAAGGATGGTCCGACCGATATTCCGACAGCAGAGATGAAGGATTATTTCAACCGGGCCGATCGCAACAAGCAAAACGAACTGCTCAAAAAAGTGCAAGAGTTTGAAGCCTCGTCCCCCGCGGCGCCGCCCCGCGCGATGGTGGTCTACGACAAGGCCCAGCCCTTCGACCCCCGCGTCTTCATCCGCGGCAACCAGGCCCGCCAAGGGAAGCACGTGCCGCGGCAATTCTTACTCGTCATGGCATCCGCCGAGCGGCAACCTTTCAAACAAGGCAGTGGTCGATTGGAATTGGCCGAGGCCCTCGTCTCGCCGGCGAATCCGTTGACGGCGAGGGTGCTGGTCAATCGCGTTTGGATGCATCACTTCGGCGAACCTGTCGTCAACACGCCCAGCGATTTCGGCATCCGCACCGAAGCGCCGCCGCTGCAAGCCGCGCTCGATTGGCTCTCGGCCGAATTGCCCAGCCAAGGGTGGTCGATCAAGCATTTGCACCGGCAGATAGTCACCTCGGCCACCTATCGACAGCAAAGCCAAGACCGCGCGGACGCCCGGCAGCTCGATCCTGAAAATCGTTTGTTGTGGCGAATGAACCGACGCCGGCTGGAATGGGAACCGCTGCGCGACAGCCTGCTCGCGGTTTCGGGACGAATTGATCTAACGCAAAGCGGCAAATCTGTTGAATTGACCACGACTCCCTTCACTCGTCGTCGCTCGGTCTACGGCATCCTCGACCGCCAGGACGTGCCCAACCTGTTCCGAGTCTTCGACATCGCCAGCCCCGACCAGAGCAGCCCGCGCCGTCCGCGAACCACGGTGCCGCAGCAGGCTCTGTTCCTGATGAACAGCCCGTTTGTCATCGAACAGGCCCAAGCCTTAGCGCAGCGAGCGGAAGTGATTGCTGCGAAGAATCCAGCCGAACAAATCCAAGCCTTGTATCGTCTCACACTCGCCCGCGAGGCGGATGCGGATGAGTTGAAAATCGGGGAACAGTTTTTGGCTACAGCGCCGGCAGCCAGTGATGGAATCAAATTGAGTCCCGTGGAACAATTCGCGCAGTTGCTATTGCTGACGAATGAGTTTGTGTATGTGGATTAGAGTAACGATTCCTTAGCCACCGGCTTCAGCCGGTGGTTTATACGCGCAATGCTTCCGGCTTTAGCCATAGACAACACAACTCGCGAACAATTATGGATCGTGCGGCCATCGATGGCTAAAGCCGGCTGACCTTTTTCTGAGGACCACCGGCTGAAGCCGGTGGCTATGGGACCAATCAGCAACTTATGCATACCCTTCCAATCGAATCCGTTCCGCTCACCCGCCGCGAACTCCTGCGCCGCAGCGGCATGGGCTTCGCCATGCTGGGCCTGGCGGGCGTGATGCAAGACGCGGGGCGGCTCGTTGCTGCGCCGACCGAGAGCACCGACGGATATCAGAATCCACTGGCTGCCCGGCCGGCGCATTTTCCCGCCAAGGCCAAGCGGGTGATTCATATCTTTTGCAACGGCGGGCCTTCACACGTCGATACGTTCGATCCCAAGCCGGCGTTGCAGAAGTATGCGGGACAGCTCCTGCCGACGGCGAACCTGGCTACCGAACGGAAGACTGGCGCGGCGTTTCCTTCGCCGTATAAGTTTCAGAAGTATGGGCAAAGCGGTATTGAGGTCAGTGAGATTTTTCAGCACACGGCCCAGCATATCGACGA
>JAYTUF010000316.1:0-2117 GCA_043744755.1 Anatilimnocola sp. | reverse complement strand
GAATGGGCATATACGAGGCAATTTGCGAAAAGGTTCATGCCTCGACTTGCTAGCACTCTGTATCTCGGCGATTTTGTGTATTAGACTACTAACACACTAATAACATAACTACTGGTCGTATTGAAGGTCATCGAATAGCACAATCGGAAAGCCTTTGGCAGCAACGACTTGAAGTGCGCGGACCGTGCACTCCTTGTTCATCAATCGCCAATCTACTCCGGGATCGGAATTCAATTTCAAGGGCTGATTGACGAGTGATGAGCAAGGAATTCAGATTGTTGAATTGAGGAACTTCGCACTTGAGTTCCGCCAGTCGCCATGCGAGACTAAAGCCTCACAGGGGCGTCTCTTCTCGGAACACGAGGTGGTTTTATGGCAGCTCGATATGGGCGCACTTGCGCGCTGGTTGCGGGCGGTCTTTGTTTTGTGCTGGCCGGTTGGTCGGCGATCCTGCCGGCGGCATTTGCCCAGGCGATTGACCCCCAGGTGCAGGCGCATCTGGCTGCGGGTGAATTCGGCCCCGCCCGCGCAGCGGCGCTGGCGGTCGGCGATGCTCGCTCTCGCGATCGGTTGCTGGGAAACATAGCGGCAGCCCAGGCTCGCGCTGGTGTCCGCAGCGGCTCGCTGGAAACAGCGGCCCACATCAATTCCGATTTGGCTCGCAGCGGTGCCTTGCAGCAGGTTCGCGAAGCGGCGGGCTCTCGCTGGCTCGGTCGCGGCGGCGGCGTCGTCGCGGACTTCGATCCGCTGATCGACTTAATAACGTCGACCATTGAGCCCGATAGTTGGCAAGATGTCGGCGGTCCCGGTTCGGTCAATGGCTTTCAAGGTGGCGTGCGAGTGGATTCTCTCGGCCTTTTGCGGCGGATGCCGGCGCGGACCGATGGCTCGCTCGAGAGCGTGCGCAAATCAGCGGGACAGATCCTCTCCTCAAACAATCCCCGCCGCACTTCGGCGCTACGCAAGATTTCGCTCAATCGCCTGGAGCGGGAACTGCAACTGCGGCACGCGGCTGGCCAGTCGCCCGACGAAACCATGCAACTCCTGGCCGGTTTGCAGCGGATTAAATATGTGCTGGTTTATCCCGAGACGGGTGATATTGTCATCGCCGGTCCCGCCGGCGATTGGCGGCAGAATCACGAGGGCCGCTGGGTCGATGCCGAAAAGCAACGGCCCGTGGTGCAACTCGATGATCTGGTCGTCACCTTCCGCAATGCGTTCGGCAAGGAAGGGAAATTTGGTTGCTCGATCAATCCGACCAAGCCCGGTCTGGCAGAAGCGCAAGCCGTCAACGATCGCTGGTCAGCCAAGGGTGGCATGAAGCCTTCGCAGCGGGCGGAGTTTTTGGAAGAGATTCGCGCCGGCCTCGGCCGGCAGGATATTGTCGTCTATGGCCTCGATCCGCAAACCCGCGCCGCTCGCGTGATGGTCGAAGCCGACTATCGCATGAAGCTTGTGGGAATGGGTCTCGAAGAAGGAACGCTGGGCGTGACTAGCTATCTCGCCGCGCTCGATCCGAAGCGGCATGATTTGAATAACATGAGCGTCTTGCGTTGGTGGTTCACGCTCAATTATGAAGCGCTGCGGGCGACCGAAGGTCGCGATGCGTTTGAGTTGCGTGGCCCGGGCGTGAAAGTGCTCAGCGAGAATGAGTTGCTCGATCAACAAGGCGAACGTATTCACACCGGCCGGAGCAGCGAAGTGAACAGCCAATTCGCCGAGAGCTTTACGAAGCAGTTCGAAGTGCTGGCGGCCAAGTATCCGATTTATGCCGAACTGCGAAACGTGTTTGACTTGGCATTGGTCGCGGCCGTCGTCCGCAGCCACAACCTGCCGGACAAAGTGAATTGGCACCTGACCCACTTCGGCCCCGCTGGCGCGTATGAACCGGAACTCGACTTCGCGCCAACCAAGGTCGATTCGGTCATCAACCACCGCATCATCAACGGCAACAACCTGGTCGCCGGAGTCAGCGGCGGCGTGACCGTAGACGCGCGCACGCTCGCGGCGACGACCGCCATTAAGACCGATGACTACGGTTTGCTCAAGATCGAACGGAATGCGAGCAAACCGAAAGAACTGCCGCGGCGTAGCTGGTGGTGGGATTAGGTTTCGGA
>JAYTUF010000315.1:0-8160 GCA_043744755.1 Anatilimnocola sp. | reverse complement strand
AGGCCATCCGCCGCAAGATGTCTTTCGTTGTGACTTGCCCATCAGCAACATCGCCGGCGATCTCGGCTCGCGCACCATCGACGAAGAGAATGGTCTGCCCGCCGTTACTGAATTCGAAGTCTTGAAGAGATTTCCTGATGGCAGTGCGCTCTTGAAAGTCCGCCCTCTCACCGGCCGGACGAATCAAATCCGCGTCCACCTCTGGCAACTCGGCTGGCCCATCTGCGGCGAGCAATCGTACCTACCGGGAAAGAAACTGGGCGATACGCAAACCCACGCGGTCAACGACCCGCCCCTCTGCTTGCAATCATCGCATCTCAGTTTTGTTCATCCGCTCTCCAATGAGCGGCTAAAATTCATTGCACCCACGCCCGTTTGGGCAAATAGTTCGAAGAGCCTGTCTTGAATCCCCTCGCTTCCCGCCCCCTAGCCGCTCGCACCTTCCTTCGTCCACCCCAATTGACGACTTGCCTTGTTGCTTTGAGAATTTGTTGCTTCCCAGCCACCGGCCCTGCGAGAGACCGACATGAACCTGCTTGCTCAACAAGACCCTGATGTGTGGGCCGCCATCGAGGCCGAAGCGGTCCGCCAGCAGGATGGGCTGGAAATGATTGCCAGCGAGAATTACACCAGCGTCGCGGTGATGCAGGCCGTGGGGAGCGTGCTGACGAATAAGTATGCCGAAGGCTATCCCGGCCGGCGGTATTACGGCGGCTGCGAGCATGTGGATGTGGTCGAGACACTGGCGCGCGACCGGGCCAAGCAGTTGTTTGGGGCCGAGCACGCGAATGTGCAGCCGCACAGCGGGTCGCAGGCGAACCAGGCGGTGTATCTGTCATTGCTGGAGCCGGGCGATACGGTGCTGGGACTGGACCTGGCTCATGGCGGCCACCTGACGCACGGCATGAAGCTGAATATCTCGGGGAAGCTTTACAAGTTTCTCAGCTACGGCGTGCGGGCCAGCGATCAACGGCTCGACTTCGATCAAGTCGCGAAACTCGCCCGCGAACACAAGCCGCGATTGATTGTCGCCGGCGCCAGTGCCTATCCTCGCGAAATCCCGCACGAGAAATTCGCGGAGATTGCCAAGGAAGTGGGGGCCAAGCTGTTTGTCGATATGGCTCATTACGCAGGGCTCGTCGCCGCTGGTTTGCACAACAGCCCGGTGCCAGTCGCCGATGTCGTTACGACCACGACGCACAAGACCTTGCGTGGTCCACGGGCGGGATTGATCCTCTGCCGCAATGAACTCGCGAAGGATATTGATCGCAACGTTTTCCCCGGCATTCAAGGTGGGCCGCTGATGCATGTGATCGCCGGCAAGGCGGTTTGCTTTAAGGAAGCATTGCAGCCTGATTTCAAAGTTTATGCTCAGCAGATCATCGACAACGCGAAGACACTGGCCGAGACGCTAATGGCTGGTGGCCTGAAGCTCGTCAGCGGCGGCACCGACAACCACCTGATGCTGGTCGATGTCACGCCGCTGGGTATCGGCGGCAAGCTGGCCACGGAAACGCTGGAGAAGTGCGGCATCACGGTGAACATGAACATGATTCCCTTCGATACGCGCAAGCCGATGGACCCTTCCGGCGTGCGGATCGGCACTCCTGCTCTCACAACTCGTGGCATGGGTTGCGACGAGATGCGCCGCGTCGGCGAGTGGATTCTGCTCTCTTTGACGAATTCGGGGGACGCTGCGATTCACGAGCGGATACGGGGCGAAGTCAGCAGCCTCTGCACGCAGTTTCCGGTGCCCGCGGCCGCACTGGCGACGGCGTAAACCATGCACGCACCTTCATCGTCCGCTTCCTCAGCTCCCACTCGCCGCAAATACGATTGCCTGATCATCGGCGGCGGACACAACGGCCTAATTGCCGCCGCGTATCTCGCTCGCGCGGGCAAGAGCGTCTGCGTGCTCGAACGGCGGCATGTGCTGGGGGGCTGTTCCACGACGGAGGAACTTTGGCCCGGTTTCAAGATCAGCACGGCCTCGTATGTCGTCAGCCTGCTGTTGCCGGAGATCATGCGCGATCTGCGGCTGAAGCAATATGGCCTGACGATCCTCCCGCGGAATCCCTCGTCGTTCACGCCACTGCTGGATGGCCGTTCGCTGCTGATGGGACCGGACGAACGAGCGACCTGCCGCGAGATCGCCAAATTCAGCGAGCGCGATGCGGCGGCCTATCCCAAATACAACCGCCTGCTGGAGAAAGTCGCGGGCGTGCTGGAACCGCTGCTGATGCAAAGCGCTCCCGATCCGCTGCCGATCTCGGCGGAGAAGCGCAAGATTGGCGTGGGGAAGAAGCTCCGCGATGCGGGCAAGATGCTGGAGATGTACAGCGCGTTTAATTCACTGGGCGATGATGCGCCGGCAGCGATCGAACTGCTCGTCGGCGCCGCCCGGCCGATTTTGGAGCGCTGGTTTGAAGCGGAAGTCCTCCGCGCGACCCTCGCGACCGATGCAGTCATCGGCGCTTTTGCTTCCCCCTCGTATCCAGGCACCGCGTATGTGCTGCTGCATCACGTGATGGGCCAGGCGGGCGGTGCGCGAGGCGTATGGGGCTATGTGCAAGGTGGGATGGGCGGACTCGCCAACGCGCTCGAAGCCGCTTGCCGCGACTTGCATGTGGATATCCGCCGCGAAACGGCGGTGCAGAAGATTCTGGTGCAGAATGGCCGCGTGATGGGCGTGACGCTCGCGGATGACAGCATACTTGAAGCGCCCGTCGTTGCTTCCAGCATTGATGCGAATCAAACCTTCCTGCGAATGGTCGAACCCGCTGATTTGCCCGCGGAATTCCGCACTTCCGTGCAAGCCATCGACTACGCATCCGCTTCGCTCAAAATCAATGTTGCCCTTTCCGAACTCCCAGAATTCACTTGCTTGCCCGGCAAGACCGCAGCAGCTCAGCATCGCGGCACGATTCATATCTGCGAAACGCTCGATACGATGGAGCGCGGTTTCGATGACGCCAAATATGGCTGGCCCAGTACGGAACCGATTCTGGAAATCACATTGCCATCGGCAGTTGATCCGACGGTTGCTCCGCCGGGAATGCATGTGATGAACTTATTTGTGCAATACGCGCCGTATAAGCTCACCGCCGGCAAGAGTTGGGATGATATTAAGGAAGACTTCGCGGATCGCTGCCTGGAATTGCTGGCCCGTTATGCACCGAATGTTAAGAACGCCGTTTTACATCGGCAGGTCTTAAGCCCGGTCGATTTGGAACGGACTTTTGGGTTGACGGGCGGCAATATCATGCAAGGCTCGATGATTCCCACGCAATTATTCTCGATGAGACCTGTCGCCGGTTGGTCCGACCATCGCACGCCGATTGCCGGCCTGTATCTGTGCGGCGCGGCGAGCCACCCCGGGGGCGGGGTGATGGGCGCTTGCGGTCGCAATGCTGCCGTCGAGATTCTGCGCGATTATTAGTAGCGGCTTTGATTTTGGAGAATTGCTATGAGCGTCGGCGATACCGATTTGAAGGCCTGCCGCGGCAGGCAACAACGCCTGCTGGCAGAGATGCAAAAGCAGAATCTCGATCTGGTCGTGGTGACCCAAATCGAGCATGTGCAATATCTGGTTGGCCCGCGATATGGCAGCGTCTACTCGCCCGCCGCCGCGCTTCGCGCCGATGGCCATCTGACGCTTTGCGCGCCGAAGAAGCCGGTGCTGGAAGCGGCCGCGGATGAGATTGTCACTTATGATGCTCAAATGCATTCAACCTTGCGGAACGATCAGCGGCAGGCCTCGTCGGAAGTGCTTTTGAAGGCGCTAGCAGGCAAGACTGCGCCCCAACGAGTTGGCGTGGAATTCTCGTCGTTTGGACTGCATCTTGCGACTCTTGCGGGCGAACGGGTTGATATTGAACCTACTATCTATCGGTTTCGTCGTCGCAAGGATCCCGATGAACTCGCGCTCTTGAAAGTTGCCATCGCGGGAACCGGCAAAATGTATGAAGCGGCTCGTGCGATGATTCGGCCTGGCATTACCGAGATTGAAGTCTTCAATCAATTACAGTCGGTTTGTGTAGCCTCTTATGGCGAAATGCTGACAGGAACTGGCAACGACTATCAATGCGGTGCCCGCGGTGGCCCGCCCCGCAATCACCGGCCTGCCGAGGATGGAGAATTGTATATTCTCGACCTCGGGCCCGCTTATCGCGGCTATTTCGCCGATACCTGCCGCGCGATCGCAGTCAATGGGCAGCCGACGGATGAGCAGCAGGAAGCCTGGACGCATGTAATGAAGGTTTTTGCTCACGTCGCGAAAACGGTGAAGCCGGGCAAGAGCTGCCAGGAGTTGTTTTTTGAAGCCCAGGAGATATTGAACGATGCTCCGCTCGGAGTTTTTAATCATCACCTGGGGCATGGCATTGGCTTGTTCCCACACGAGGCGCCGCATCTCAACCCGAATTGGCAGGATGTGTTTGAGGTGGGTGATGTGTTTACTTGTGAGCCTGGGTTGTATGACCCGCTGCTAAAGGCCGGGATGCGGCTGGAGAATGATTATCTGGTGACGGAGGGTGGGGTGGAGTTGCTTAGCGCCTTTCCAATGGAACTCTAAAGGGAATAAACCACAGAGGCACAGAGGACACGGAGAGGGAAAAGTTGACAACTGCTCTTCTCTGTGCTCTCTGTGTCTCTGTGGTTCCCTTCTCTTCGTGTTTGGAGTAACACTCATGCCCCGGCCCATCAACGCCATCACCGGAGACATCATCGCATCTGCTATCGAAGTTCATCGTCATCTGGGTCCCGGTCTGCTCGAATCAACCTACGAAATTTGTCTGTGCCGCGAGCTCACCCTGCGCGGAATTCCGTTCGTCAAACAGCAAGAATTGCCGGTAGTCTACAAAGGCACCCGGCTCGACGTCGGTTATCGGATTGACGTGCTTGTCGAGAACCAAGTCATTGTTGAATTGAAAGCAGTGGAGGCCCTCGCACCCATCCATTCCGCCCAATTGCTGACGTATCTAAAGCTGACCGGCTGTCGCGTGGGATTGCTTATTAATTTTAATGTTGTATTGCTTAAAGATGGCCTGAAGCGTCTCATCAACGGCACTGATACGATTGACTAACTCCCGCCCATGTCCACCGGTCTCAATCCCGCCCAGCAAGATGCCGTAAACACCCTCAAGGGTCCCTTGCTCGTGCTCGCCGGCGCCGGCAGCGGCAAGACGCGGGTCGTCACCTTCCGCATCGCGAACCTCATTCGCCATCGTATCCGACCCAGCCGCATTCTGGCCGTCACATTCACCAACAAAGCCGCGGCCGAGATGCAAGAACGCATCACGTCGCTGTTGGGGAAGCAGCAGGATAAACCGCTGATCTCCACCTTTCACTCGCAATGCGTCAAAGTATTAAGACGAAACATCACCAAGCTCGGTTATCCACCCCGCTTCACCATTTATGATCGCGGCGATCAGGAAAGCCTCGCCCGGCAGGTATTGCGCGAAATTCGCGTTTCGGATGAAATGATGCGGCCTGGCGATCTGATCAATCAAATCAGCCGCTGGAAGACTCTCTCTTTACATCCTCCCGCGACGGCCCAAGTCGCGCAGACCGATAAAGAACACCTGGCCTCGATGGCCTATCGCAAGTATCAACGGGCGCTCAAGAATGCAGGCGCGGTCGATTTTGATGATCTGCTGTTATGCACTGAAGAGCTATTCGAGAAACATGCCGACGTGCGGGCGGCCGAAGCTGGGTTGTTCGATCATGTTTTGGTCGATGAATACCAAGACACTAACGGCAGCCAGTATCGAATCATTAAGGCACTCGCCAAGGATCATCGCAATTTATGCGTAGTTGGCGACGATGATCAATCCATTTATGGTTGGCGCGGCGCGGAAGTTAAGCACATCTTGCAGTTCGCCAAGGACTGGCCTGATGCAAAGACCATTCGGCTGGAATACAACTATCGCAGCACGGCCGCCATTCTCGATGCGGCTAACAAGCTGATCGTCTTCAACAAGCATCGCCACGATAAAGTGCTGAAGGCAGCGCGGTCGGGCGGCGAGAAGCCGCGGATTCTGCAATACAATAGCGAAGTGGACGAAGCCCGCGAGATCGTCGCCGATCTGGCCCGTGTGATGAAGAGCGAACAGCGCGAACCGCGAGATTTTGCCATCCTGTTCCGCACCAACGAACAGCCGCGGCCGTTTGAAACGGAACTGCGGAAGGCGAAGCTGCCGTATGTGGTGCTCGGCAGTCAATCCTTTTTTGATCGCAAGGAAGTCAAGGATTTGCTCGCGCTCTTGAGAACCGTCGAATCGCCCCGCGATGAGCAAGCCTTGCTGCGGATTATCAACACGCCGCCGCGGGGCATCGGCGCGAAGACGGTCGAAGGACTGATTGCCGCTGCGGTCAAGTCGGGGCAGTCCGTTGGCGAGATCATGGCCGGTCCGCAACTAGCCGAAATCTGCACTGGCAATTCAGCCGGGCATGTGCAACGGTTTGTGGCGCTATTGCAAAAGTATCGAGCGCATGCGGAAATGATTGCCAAAGCAAGCAAACAACGCCGGCCTGGTGCGCTCGCTGAGTTACTCAAGCAGTTGATTGCCGATACGGGTTATGAAGCGGAACTGACTCGGCTTTATCCCGATCCAAACGAGCGGCAAAGCCGGCTCGCCGCAGTGGAGGAAGTGGTGAACGCCGTTGCCCAGTACGAGCTGGGCAAGGAAAGCGTGTCGCTCGGTGACTTTTTGGACGAAGTGACGCTGGGCGAGCGCGAGTTCGGCGATACCAAGGACAAGCAGCTCTCCCGCAACGCCATCGCATTGCTGACGATGCATGCCTCCAAAGGCCTCGAGTATCCGCACGTTTATATCGTCGGCTTGGAGGAGGGCATCCTGCCCCACCATCGCACGCTCAAGGCTGAAGCCAAGGACGACATCGATGAAGAACGCCGGCTTTGTTACGTGGGCATCACGCGGGCGATGGAGAAGCTGACGCTATCGCTGGCGCTGACGCGCATGAAATGGGGCAAGCCGCGGGACTCGCAGCCCAGCCGCTTCTTGTATGAGATCATCGGGCAAGCCGACAATCCGCGCGCGAAGAAAGGCTAATGCGAGTGGCTGCTATCAATTTGCTTGACCGGCGGCGGGGGCAGGCCATGCGAGTGGGGCGGTTCCAGATAACCAATCAACCAAGCCAAGGCCACGCCCACGAACAGCACCATCGTCAGCGGAAATCGGTCGTGGGCATGAAAGGCAAGCTCGGGCAATAAATCCGCGAGCGAAATGCACAGAAATACTCCCGCCGAGAAGGCCAGCGCGCAGCCGATGACCAGTGATTGATGCCCGCCCAGGCCTCCCAGCCCCATCACAAAGGCAAAAGCGCCAAGCGGGCACATCAGCGCGAAGGCAATGTTGGCGATCCACGATTGCCGCTTGGTCCACCCGCCGGCCGCCATCAGCGAGGTGATGCTTAGCGCATCGAGCGGCTTGTGCAAAGCCACGGCCAGGAAGGTTCCCAGCCCCGCCAGGCCGAGCACACTGTTATAAGGCGATTCGGCCGCGACGGCCGCCCCGAGCGCCAACCCGTCGATGAGCGTGTGCAACGAAAGACCAATCGCCAGGCCGACCCAACTGAAACGATGGGCGGAGTCTTCCGCTTCGTGCGCTCCCAAGTGAACTAAACCGGTAGCATGTTCGTGGGGATGATGCGCCCGATGATCGTGATCGTGCTCACAGCCGTGACTATGTGCATGGCCCACGTCGCTGGTATCGCCGTGCTCGTGCGCATGCACATGAAAGACGCGAATCAGCAGGAACATGCCCAGCAAGCCGCCCAGCAACCAGCCGGCGGCCAGATCGAGCGGCTGCATTGTCACGGGCGTTAACTCTTGCACGCCGTGCGGGAAAAGGTGCAGCACGGCCACCCCCAGCATCAGGCCGCCGACGAAGCTCATTAGCAGTTGCATTTGCCGATGCGAAAAGCGCATCAGCGAGGGAAGCGCGCCGCCGGTGAGCGAGGCAACGACGATCAAAACGCAATAGCATGTCAAGAGCAGAATGATCTTCATTCGCCAATCGTAGTCAAAACGGCGGCACGTTGGCTATGGGGCGATTGCTCATTGGTTCCAGCGAGTAATCTCCAGCGGATTCTCCAGCCGCAACGAACTCTCTTTGATCTGCTCCGCGGTGTTCACTT
>JAYTUF010000314.1:0-8173 GCA_043744755.1 Anatilimnocola sp. | reverse complement strand
CCACTGGATCCTCAACCGCCCCGGCTCCCCGTTCTACCGCCGCTCCACCCAACCCCCGCTAGCAGCCGCCGCTTAGAATAAAATCACCTTATGCACCCAACCCGAAAAGGGCCCAAAGCAACTGGAGCGGCGAGGTGATATAATTTGCCGCTAGCTTATCTTTGCTTCTCGTCGTCGGATTCCGCTCATGCCCATTGATGTCACCTGCGCTACTTGCAAGACCCGCTTCCAGGTCAGTGAGAAATTCGCCGGCAAAAAAGGGCCTTGCCCCAAGTGCAAGACGGTCATCCAGGTGCCCACGCTGGCTGAGCAAGTGGTCGTTCACGCCCCGGATATTTCCGGCCCGAAAGACTCCAAGGGCCAGTCCGTCCTCAAGCCGTTGGTTCGCACCGAAACGAAGCTCTCGCAGCCGGTGGTCATCGGCATCGTCGCCAGCATTTTTGTGGTCTTGCTGCTGGCCTTCGTGTTGCGCATCGCGTTTCCCAAGGGCACAGTCCCGCAGCCGTTATTAATCGCCGGAGCGTGTCTGCTCGCGCCCCCGTTGTCGTTCGCGGCGTACACCTTCCTCCGCAACGATGAACTGGCCCCCTTCACGCGGCGGGAGTTGGCTTTGCGATTGATCGCCCCGTCAATCGTCTATCCGCTGATTTGGGGCCTGTATTGGTTCGTGATCGCCTATCTCGACCTGCAACCGGATGGCCTGTTGCTCGCCGCTGCCGTCCCCATCGTGATTGTCATCGGCGCCTTCACCGCGCAGGCCAGCCTCGATTTGGAATTCGGCGCCGCGACATTTCATTACACGCTTTATCTAACGGTAACAATCCTGCTGCGGGTGATTCTGGGGATGAGCGCGTATTGGCACGTGGTGGGTAAGACGTAGCCTGAATGCCTCGGCTTTTTTGACACAGTTCAAAGAATCCTTTAGAATGGTTTTTAGCAGTTTCGCCAGATCGTGGCTGACTCTGGCATTCACTCTTCTATGTAAAGCAATGGCATGAGTACGGCTCAAGTGGTTACCGAGAATGGCGGCCAAATCGTCCGTCTTCCGAACGAGTTTCATCTGGAAGGGAACGAAGTTTCGGTGAAGCGCGTCGGGCGATCGCTGCTCTTGATCCCGCGCGACGCCAATCCTTGGGAAATGATGACGGCCAGCCTGGAACAGTTCACGGACGATTTCATGCAGGATCGTGCACAGCCTGCGGGCCAGGATCGCGAAGCTCTGAGCGAGTAATTGAGCTTGAAATATCTCCTCGATACAAACATTTGTGTCTTTGTGATTCGGCAGAAACCGCCGATTGTGCTGCAGCGATTTCAGCGGTTCGCTCCCGATGAACTGGGCATCTCCACGGTCACTCTCGCCGAACTTCGTTACGGCGCTGACCATAGCAGCAATCCTGCACAGAATCATTTGGCGCTCGACGATTTCCTGGCCGCTTTAGGGATCGCCGATTTTGATGCATTGGCTGCTGATCGATACGGCCAAGTACGGACCGATCTGGAGCGGCGAGGCTGCCCGATCGGCCCACTCGACACCATGATTGCCGCCCATGCGCTCGCCGCCGGACTTACGCTGGTGACGAACAATGTCGGCGAGTTTCGGCGCGTCGCAGGACTAACGGTGGAAGATTGGGCCTCGCCCTAACGAATCAACGGCGTTCATGCAGTTGGTCGCGCGTCAGGCGATCTCCGCCGGAGTCGATTGCAGACTCAAGCCATAGACGCTCGAACGTCTCCCATGCTTGGCGACGCTGCAAATCCGCAGTCGCGTTGACTAACAGCTCGATGGTGACTCGCATCTGGGTATGAGTCGGCAGGTTCAGCGGCTCATGCGGCTTCAAAACGCCGTCTTCATAGGTAGCAAAAAAGAACTGGGCCATAATTCACTTCGCCCGAACTTGACTCGCCGCAATGTCCGCAATCACCCAGAAAACTAGGGGGACTCCCAGCAGTACTAAGCCATACGTCATTTGACGTGAAACTTCAATAATCATCTCCGGGGTCGGCGGGTTCACAAAATGAACTCCCCCAATCCCCGTTGCAAACACTAGCCAGTCCAAGAATCTGAGGGCCGAAACGATTGCCTGGAGCAAGGCGAAGGGAAGCATGACAATCGCCAGCCCGCGAAGTAACACGATGGCGGTTTTCATCTAACTTTCTCGAAGAGCAACGGATTCAATAATCCCGTTCTAGCCGTTTCTCTTCTGGAGGTCCATCATTCCGCACTCCCGCTACTTCTGCTCCTTCAGCGTCAGCCAACTCACCACGCCGAGGGTGCTGGAGCAGACGATCATCACCACGTCCATCAGGATGCTGGCGCGGCGGAACATCATCGCGGGGAGCGCGAGGTCGAGAATGAACAGGATCGCGACGAGGACGGCGACTACCATCCCTGCGATACACAAAGCCTTTGGCATTCCCGACATCCTCAAAGCTGCAAAGCTCATGGCTAAGTGCCTGCCTGCGTATTCGCAGCGACCGACACTGGTCGCGTCCTAGTATAATTCGAGCGGCGGCGGTGTCACCTACGCCGCGAGCCTCCGAAGCCCTCAAGTTGTCGCTGAATGAGAGACTGTCCGCAATGGTCCTACAACCATGCTAACCGCTACCGCGGAAAAATTCCGCCGCCAGATGCCGATTGCAGGGCGGTTCGCCTATTTCGACCATGCCGCCGTCGGACCGCTGCCGGAACCGACCCGAGCGGCAATGGCCCTGTGGCTGCAGCAGGCGGCCGAGCTGGGCGACACAGTCTGGCCACAGTGGAACAGCCGGCTGGAACAAGCCCGACAGCACGCGGCGGCCATGATCGGGGCGGGAGACGACGAAATCGCTCTCGTGCCGAATACAACGGCAGCGATCAACTACATCGCCCAGGGATTCCCCTGGCGGCCAGGGGATAATGTCGTGACGCTGGCGAATGAGTTTCCCTCGAATGCCTATCCTTGGCTGAATCTGAGCTCCCTTGGCGTGGAAACGAGACTCGTCGAAGTGCCGGGCGGGATCGTCGATCTGAATCGGATCGAAGCCGCCTGCGACGAGCGAACGAGGCTGCTGTCGCTGAGCTGGGTTGGATTTGCATCGGGCTATCGTGCCGATTTGAAAGAGGTCGCCGAGCTTTGCCAGCGAAAGAACATTCGCTTTTTTCTGGATGCCATTCAGGGCCTAGGCGTCTTTCCGCTCGATGTGCGAACCACTGCGGTCGATTTTCTCGCCGCCGATGGGCACAAGTGGCTGCTCGGACCGGAAGGGGCGGGTGTGATGTACATTCGCCGGGAGTTACTCGACTTCATTCGGCCCGTCAGTGTTGGCTGGAACAGCGTGCAGCGGCCGTTTGAGTTTGATCGGATCGACTTGAAGTTAAAACCGACCGCGGCCCGGTATGAAGGAGGTGCCGCGAACATGGCCGGGCAGATTGGTTTGGCCGCGAGCTTAGGCTTATTAGGCGAGCTTGGCGTTTCGCCCACTGCTTCACCAGTTGGAGATGAGGTGCTCAAGATCGCGAGCTGGGCGCTTGCTGAATTGCAACGTATCGGCGCGAAGATTCTCAGTCCGCAGGTGACCGGTCATACATCGGGCATTGTGACCTTCAACGTGCCAGGGATTGAACCGATGCAACTGCGGGAGAAGTTGCTCGCTGCCGATGTCGTTGTCAGTTGCCGCGGCGGCGGAGTGCGGATCAGTGCGCATGGGTACAACAATCGGGAGGACGTAGCTCGGCTCATCGAAGTGGTTCAGCGAGTCGCGGCTGGGCGCTGAGTCTGCTTCGCCAATCGGAAAAACAAACGCTCGACGACAAAGCGGGCGCGGTCGGCGTGCGAGTGAGTTCCCTTCAGCGACAGGTCGAGTTCGAGCAGCCACCGATAGATTTGCCCGCCGCGAATGCGACCCAGTTGTTTCAAACTCGCTTCAGCTTTCTGAAGCGAGCCGACTGGCCAATCCTTGAAGCCGGCTTGGAGCAAGGCTTCGCGAATCTGCAGTTTGGTGCCCGCTCGTTCGGCTTCGCGATAGATGCGGGTCGCGAGGGCGAAACGACGCAGAGACCAGGCCAGCGAGCCAGTGATGGCCAGCGGATGCTCGCCCGCTTGCAGGACATGATCGAGCTGCGCCAGGGCTTCACCCGCGTCACCTCCGGCGACTGCGTCACCCAGTTCGAACATCGATTTGGCCTTCCAGCCGCCGACGATGTCTTGCACCATCTCGGGCGTAATCTTTTGCCCGCGCGTGACGAACAGCGAAAGCTTCGCCAGGTCTTGCACGAGCACACCGAAGACCGGACCGGTCAGATCGAGTAGCAGCTTCGCGCCTGGGCCGGTTAGATTCACATCGTGATGAGTCCGCGCCCAGTCGGTGAGCCAGCGGGTAACAGCCGCTTCGTCGATAACTTTGTTCTTGCCCGCGACACGATGCGGCGGCCGGCAATCGACGACCGTGGAGGTTGCTTTCACGGCCATCTTTGCGAGATTCGTATTGCCGGGAAACTCGCTGACTTCGAGCACCAACACGCCGTGAGCTTTGCCCTTAGTGACAAAGTCTTCAAGCTTCGTGCGAAACGTCGAGACGAACGAATCTGCTTCGCGCAGCTCCACCAGCCGCGGCCCACCGCCGCCGAAGAGCGATGCGGTCGCTAGTTCATCGATCACGTCTCGCCATTCGGGCGTCCGTTCGCTGCCATCGTGCTGCGAAACCGGCGTATCGGCATCACCCTTGGTCATCAGGCCGCGAACATGCTCACGCGCGAGTTGCCGCAGAAACGGCTCGTCGCCGAATAGCACGCAGAGACCCGGCACGGGAGGCGTTTGGTTTTTGAGGAACTCGAAGACGTGGAGGGTTTCGGCCATGCACGCTAGTTTAGCGGGATTTACCTTCCAGCGGTGCATCCGCATCACCCGACGCCAGTCGCTTTGATTGCTTACGCCAATTCCACCAAACCCAGGCCATCATCACGGACAATACTTTAAAGGTGAACGCAATCGCCGCGACGACTGCCATCGTTTCAGGCGTCGGTATTAGATCGGAGGGAAGTTGATACAAATCCCCCCAAGCGACATAGACGACATAAGCAGAGAGTGTTAGGCCGACAATGCCCGGTAAGAGCGCGCTCATGAAGAGCAAACTGATATCCGGCGGCGCGAACGATGATCGGCGGGTGAATTCTCGGGGAATGATTGGCGTCGATGTCTTCAGAAGACGGAGTGCGACAGACGCATCGGCGGCGGCCAGAAAGATCTGAAATGAACCCCCTTGTCGACGGACGACGGGGCGGAAACCGGCGCTGCGCAATTGACAGACTGTGCGGTATGTCTGCGGATGCTTCTTAAAGGCAGCGATCACCACCAGCGAAGCTGGCAACAGGCCATCCATCAGCGGTCCAGGCGGCGCAAGTTCCTCCGACAGTCCCTTCACGTTCCGCAGTCCTTTGAGGATCTCGGCCCGAGTTCGCGGCTCCTTGCCAGCCAAGGCTTCGTCCGGCTCCGCGACTAGCAAACTGACGTTCGCTGCCCGCCCTGCGGCGTTGTCCACATCATCCTTGGGACCAGGCCAATCAGTCTCGCCATACATGGCCAGCAAGAACCGATAGAGCCTCAGCCGAACCCGCAGGCTCCACGATGGACCGTCCGGCCGTTCGCAGTCTTGCTCGGCCTCGGCCAAGCGCTGGTGCCATTGATCGAGGAGTTCTTGGCGGGTGGTCATGGGGTGAACCTACCCCTTAGCCGCGTCGCTCACAACGCGTACGGTTTCGTGACTGGAAAAGTGAGCGCGTTGCGAGCAACGCGGCGAAATGGAATACCTCACTTGAGAGAACAAAACCGATATTGTCATGCTTCCTCGTTAGCAAGAATCTCATTGTCGATTTCCGCACGATGCGTTCTTACATATGCCCAAGCTTGAACGAGATCTTCTGCCCTGAGTGTTGGATAGCTCTGTAGCAGAATTCCTTCACGCACGCCTAAGCGGCGAGCCTGTTCCAGCACCCAGACAGGAATGCGCGTGCGCACGATGCAAGGTTCCCCGCCGCAAACGTTGGGGCGACTTTCGATGCCGGGAAAAGCGTCGCCTAAATCGTTGATGACGAATTGCAGGACCTGGGCCTTCTCCGCGCGGCTCATTCCTGTCAATAGTCGTTCCGCTTCTTCCAGCGCAGTGGGCACAATGGTTTCTCGCGTTGGTGCAGTAATGTGAGCTACTGCATTATGCACTGTGCGGGGGAAGCTTGTCCAAGCAAGTTTGCACCGCCGCGGCAATGGTTTCCCAGGCGGCCATCCGTCCCGCGCCTTGCTGACGGCAACTGAGCCAGCCGGATTCGGGGTCGATGAACTGCACGCCGTCGTCGCGCAGCCGCTGCACGTTCCGCTGCACGGCGACGTGGTTCCACATCGCGGTGTTCATCGCCGGTGCCAGCAGCACGGGGCCGGTGAAAGCAAGGTAGAGCGTGGAGAGAAGATCATCGGCGAGACCCTGCGCAGCTTTGGCCATGAAGTCGGCAGAGGCGGGCGCGATGATCAGCAGTTCGCCGCGCTCGGCGAGGCTGATATGAGTCCCGAGCGGAAAGGCAGGATCGAACAGATCTCTGGCAACAGGCCGGCCTGACAGTGCTGCAAGTGCCGCAGGCCCGATGAACTTTTCAGCCGCGGACGTGGTGATGACCGTCACACCGATGCCCGTTTGCACCAACCGACTGACGAGCATCGCCGACTTATACGCCGCGACCCCGCCGGTGATGCCGACGAGGATTTCGCGTTGTACCGGCTCAGCCATGTTGGAGTCCCGCCTTCAGGCGGTCAGTGGAAATAAAAACAGCCGGCTGAAGCCGGAACTCCAACAAATTACAAATCGCCGAGATCGAGTTCCATCGTCTCACCGGTACCTTGAAACTCGGTGGTGCGGAGGTTGTTCGAGGCGTCGAGATAGATTTTATCTTGCAGAATCTCTTCGATCACGATCTGCATCCGGTCCTGCGTATTCAGATCGACCATCTGATGCCCGCCCTTGTTGAGCTGCACCATTCGCTTTTGAATCAGCGTGCTGAGCTTAAAGCGGCCGCCAACCTTGTTCACAATGGCTTCTTCGCGCAAATCATCAAGCATTCGTTCAAGCTCCCAACTGCAACAAGATTTCACAAATCTGACGGACCGACTGGTCAACGTCATCGTTCAATATCTGGTATCGATAACGGTTCTGATGTGCCAGTTCGTGGCGGGCAACTTCGAGGCGGCGGTTGATGGCATCCTCGCTATCGGTATTGCGAGTCCGCAGGCGGCGTTCCAATTCTTCGATGCTGCCGCAGTGGATAAAGACGGTGATCGTCTCGGGATAGCGCTCCAGCACCGACATCATGCCATCGACGTCGATCTCTAAGATTACCCACTTTCCCGCGTCGAGGCCAGCGGCAACTTGGCTTTGCAGCGTGCCATACCAGTCTCCGAGGCCGAAAACTTCCTTGCATTCGAGGAATTCCCCGGCTCGGCGGCGGCGATCGAACTCGTCCGCGGGCAGGAAGAAATAGTCCTGGCCATGCACCTCGCCCGCCCGCGGCTGCCGCGTGGTGGCCGAAACGCTGAGGGCCAGCGGCAGGCTGCAACCCGTGAGCATCCGGCGAACCACCGTCGATTTGCCGGCGCCCGAAGGGCCGGAAATCACGATCATCCGGCCGGTTTGCACGGCGGAAGATGTCGCGGAATGGGGTTTAAGGTTCATGGTTTCAAGTGTTTAATGTTTAGTGTTTGGTGTTTTGACTCAACACCAAAAACCAAACATTAAACACTATTCAATATTCTGAATCATCTCGCGGACGCGTTCGATGGCGGTTTTAATCTCAATCACGTGGTGGGCGATCTCGGCATCGTTGGCTTTGCTGCCGATCGTGTTTGTTTCGCGGAACATTTCCTGCGTGAGAAAATCGAGCTTGCGACCGCCCGCCTCCTCCACCTGCATGGCCGTTTCGAATTGCTCGAGATGGCTCTTGAGGCGAACAATCTCTTCGGAAATATCGCTTCGCTCCGTGAAGATGCCGATTTCACGGACGACATCGGCAGCTTCGATCCGCGTGCCCAGGTCGGCGAGTAACTTATTCAGCTTGTCGGTGATGCGCGTGCGGAAGCTCTCGATCACCAGCGGCGCGCGGACTTCAATTTTTTGCAGTTCATTCAGAATCTGTCGGCAGTTGGTCCGCATATCG
>JAYTUF010000313.1:0-2123 GCA_043744755.1 Anatilimnocola sp. | reverse complement strand
CGTTTTTTATCCATTCGAAATACGAACGCGTCGCAAGCGACGCGGCGAAATGGAGAAGAATTTGGGTAGAATGGTTTTTTACTTTCACCCAACGCGACGTCTGCACCATTGACTGCAATCTCCCTTGTCACTGACGAATCGGCCGGACCTTCTAACTGGGTCCTTATGCGCCGCATGTTGGGACTCGGCTGGCGGTATCGCTGGGGCTGCATTCGGCTGCTCGTGTTGCAGGCGCTGCTGCTATTCACAGCCCTCTCGTGTTTGGGACTGACCGGGCTGGGCATCGATCTGATCAGGCACTTCGTCGATCCGAAATCGGGACCGGCGACGCCCTTTCCTTTCGGCCTCAATCCGCCCGCCCATTGGTCCCCCATGATGCAGGTGGCCGCCATCGCCGGCCTGATCCTGGCCCTGGAGTTACTCCGCGGCGGCTTGAACTATGCCTACGCCCTTTCCGCCGGCTATCTGATTCACACGCAAATCGTCGTCGATTTGCGGCTGCAGGTTTATGACAAATTGCAGCGGCTGTCATTCAACTTCTTCGACGCGAACGCCACCGGCTCGATCATCAACCGCGTGACCAGCGACGTGCAATCGGTTCGGGCGTTCGTTGACGGCGTGCTGATTCAACTCGTCATCCTCACCCTCTCGCTTATCGGCTTCATGAGCTACATGCTCAGCATTCACCCCGGCCTGACGCTCGCCTGCCTGGCCACCACGCCCCTGATGTGGATCATCACCGCGGTCTTCTCCCGTCTCGTCCGGCCGCTTTACGACCGCAATCGCGAGCTGGTCGATAAAGTGATTTTGCGCTTGGCAGAGAGCATTCAAGGCGTGCAGGTCATCAAGGGCTTCGGCCGCGAGCAGGAAGAAATCAACCGCTTCGCCGCCGACAATCGCGAAGTGAAAGAACAGCAGCAAGGCATCTTCTGGCGGGTCTCGATCTTTGGCCCGATGATCGGCTACCTGACGCAGCTCAACCTGGTGATCCTGCTCGCGTATGGCGGCTATCTCGTCACGCGCGGCGAACTGCCGCTCGGTTCGGGCTTGATCGTCTTCGCAGGATTGTTGCAGCAGTTTTCCAGTCAGGTGGCGAATTTGACGAACATCGCGAACAGCGTGCAGCAGAGTTTGAGCGGTGCGCGGCGAGTGTTTGAAATCCTCGATGCGCCGATTCATGTGTTGAACCCGGCGAACCCACTGCCCATCGGTCGGGCGCGGGGTGATGTCTCGTTAGAAAATCTCTGGTTCGAGTATGTGCCGGGCACTCCAGTGTTGAGCGACCTGAATGTTAAGATCGCCGCGGGAACGCGACTGGGAATTCTCGGTGCGACCGGATCAGGCAAGAGCACGCTGCTGAGCTTGCTCTGCCGCTTTTACGATCCGACGCAGGGGCGGATTGCGCTCGATGGTCATGATCTGCGTTCGCTCGATCTGGATGAACTGCGGCAGAACATCGGCCTGGTGTTTCAAGAGACGTTTCTGTTCAGCAACACCGTCGCCGCCAACATCGCCTTCGGCCATCCGGAAGCGACACAGGAACAAGTCGAAGCCGCCGCCAAAATTGCTTCGGCGCATGAGTTCATTCTTGAACTTCCCGCCGGCTATCAAACCGTCCTCGGCGAAAGCGGCCTAGATCTCTCCGGCGGTCAACGGCAGCGATTGGCCATCGCCCGCGCCGTGCTGCTCGACCCCGCGATTCTGTTGCTCGACGATCCCGTTGCGGCCATCGACCCGCACACCGAGCACGAAATTCTCAGCGCCATCGAACAAGCCATGAGCGGCCGCACCACCTTCGTCGTCGCCCACCGCCTCAGCACCCTCCGCGCTTGTGACCTGGTGATGGTGCTCGAGGAAGGCCGCATCGTGCAACTGGGGACGCATGATGAGCTGCTGGCGCAGCCGGGGCACTACCGGCTGGCGGCAGAGTCGCAGTTTGCGGAGGTGTAGGGAAATATAGGCGTTAGTCATTGATAGGCGTGTTTACCGCTGCCAAAATGCCCATAAGCGATGTCGCTTCCCGTTCCTGCAATTTTGGCTAACAAACTATGGCGACCATTCAACAATTTGCGACCGACATAAACGCAAAGGCGCATCGGTACCAAATGGCGCAATTCCAAGCG
>JAYTUF010000312.1:0-2123 GCA_043744755.1 Anatilimnocola sp. | reverse complement strand
GCCGGGTTTTCGCAGCTATCGCCACATTGCTATCGCCGACAGCGCCGTTGAATAACCGAACCTTTTCGCTGTTGTTGCCGTTGAACTACAAAGGGCTGGTCCTTCGTCCCACCGACAGAAAACGTGTTCTTTGGCGAAAACAAGTTTCAAAGGCCATCCCAACCGACGGCCAATGGCGCAGTACAAAACGGGCATCGTTACGCAGGTGCCGCCCCAACCCGTGAGCAAGCCGTGCAGAAAGAGATTCCTGCTGTCGGTGCCGTCGTACTCACCTTCGCTGAACTTGAGGTTATAGGTAACCCCAAGGTTACGCTGCAGCACGGAGATCATTACCATGACGCGATATTGATCGCCGGTAAGTTCGGATGATTCCCCGCGTAGTCGCTTCTTGATCCTGCGTCTGACGGCATGGTCTACGATTTGAGACCAATCATCCACTTTGCGGCAGAGTGACGAAACATCGAAATCTTCCGTCGCTGGCAGCCCTTTCGCCATTGAAAGATTGACCTCGGCGATATCTCGCTGGGCCAAGTCGGCATCAGACATCGACTTCCACTGGCTGTAGTCCACGGCTATCCTCCGTTTCTCAGCTCCGCAATCGTGCTGCTGCAGCATATCCCTCGTCGAATGGAAATTCAATCTTTTTCGGTGGCAGGAGTTGTGAAATCCTTGATTTGGTCAACAACTGCTGTTTCGCCTTCCACATTCACCTGCTTCGCCGTTGGCGGCAGCAGTATCTCCAGGGCCGCGGGGCTGCCGAAGAGTTCATTGCGGATGCGGTCTCGTTCGCGGTCGATTTGTTCGGGGCTGGCGCCGAGTTGGCGGAGGATGAACTCCGTCATGGTCATGGCGACTTCGCCTTCGCCGGTGAAGACCACGTCGGCGCCGGCTTTGGTCAGGGCGGGAATCTCGCGCAGGTACGCAGTCCGCGCGAAGACCCGAATCCGCGGGTTGCACTCGCGGGCGAGGCGGATCACTTCCTGGCTGTTGCTCAAAGCCGAGGCGCTGAGGATGATCACGTCGGCTCGGGCCATGCCGGCTTCGAGCTGCGTTTCTTTGTGCGCCGAATCGCCATACACGGCGCGGATGCCGTCGGCTCGCAGTTGACGCACCGTTTCCAGGTTAAGTTCGATAACCGTAGGTTCAATGCCATTCTCCTGGAGCAGCCGAACGAGCGTGCGGCCGACGGGACCATAGCCGACAACGACCGCCTGTCCCTGCGCCGAAGTCGCTGGCTGGTCGTCGTCCGTCGAGACGCCCGGCAAGGCCTTTTGCGCGCGGGCATTGAGCCAGTTCCAGAGCCGCGGTGAGTGCTTGGCCCGTGCTTCCAGCAGGTCGACCAGGCGATAAAAAATCGGGTTAATGCTGATCGAGACAATTGCGGCGGCGATGAGCGCGTTGAATTGCTCGGTCGAGAATACATGCAGCTTCATGCCGACATTGGCCAGGATGAACGAGAACTCGCCGATCTGGGCGAGCGCGATGGCCACGGCTAGCGCGATCCGCAGCGGATACCGCCGCAGCAGCACAATCACCAAAGCCGCCAGCGGCTTGCCGAGCAGCACAATGCCGAGCGTGGCGGCGATCAGCACCGGCGAATCGATCAAGCAGCGGGGGTCGAACAGCATTCCCACGGACACGAAGAACAACACCGCGAACGCATCGCGCATCGGCAGAGCTTCCGACGCCGCCCGCGAACTGAACTCACTCCGGCCGACGACCATGCCGGCCAGAAACGCGCCGAGGGCCATCGAAACATCGAACACCTTCGCCGCACCCACGGCAATGCCCAGCGCCACGACCAGCACCGTCAGCGTGAAGAGTTCCCGCGAGCGCGTCTTGGCCACGCGGGCGAGAAACCAGGGAATGACGCGTCCGCCGGCGAACATCACAAACGCCACGAGCAGGGCGATCTTCACCGCCGCAATCAGCACCGCCAGCCCAATCGTCTCGAGCGAACTGGCCTTCGCGCCGAACAACACCGGCATCAACACGAGCACCAGAACCGTCAACAGATCCTGCACGACCGACCAACCCACCGTGATGTGCCCGGTCGGCGTGTGCAGGTCATTGTTATCTGAAAGCACGCGCAGCAGCACGACGGTGCTCGCGACCGAAACCGC
>JAYTUF010000311.1:0-2126 GCA_043744755.1 Anatilimnocola sp. | reverse complement strand
TGAATGTCGCTGCCGGCGAAGGCTTCGACATACTTCCAGGCCGGATCTTCTTTCTTCTTCGTGCCCGTACTGGCGAAGATCATTTCCTGCTGCAGCGGCAGATTCTTATCAGCCCAGAAGCGCTGATTCTCGGCCCAGATTTGCTTGGCATTAACGATGCCGACTTGCCCTTGCGCGGCGGCGGACAGTTTGGGGACGTGCTTCTCAGTGTACACATCCACGCGCGAGACAAAAATGCTGTAGACGCTCTTGAAGCGGTCGCGGGTGCTACGCTTTTGAGCGCCGCGCCAGATCGCATCGCGGGCGGCCTCGTATTGGCGGGGTGAGAAGATGAGCGTGACGTTGAGCGTGACATTCGCTGCGCAGAGCGGTTCCAGCGCATCCAAGCCCGCCGGGGTCGCGGGCACTTTAATCATCCGGTTGCGATGACCGGCCGCCCATTGCTTGCCCAGTTCGATATACCGCGAGACTCGCTCGGCATGAGGCAGGTCCAAGGCAGGATCTTCAATCAGTGGATCGAGTTCGAAGCTGACGTACCCATCGTTCCCCTGCGTCTGCGTCCAGGTCGGCAGAAAAACTTGCTGGGCTTGTGAGACGAGGCGGTCGGTCAGTTTCCAAGCCAGTTCGTCGTCGGTCGAGCCGCCCTGCGCGAGGCGGGCGATTTCCATGTCGAACCGGCCGGTGCTGACCAGGTCCGAAACGATCACGGGATTCGACGTGGCGCCGGTCGCCCCTTCCTGCCGATCGCGCTTGACCAGGTCGGGATCGATCGAGTCCACCCACAGTTTGGTGCCGGAAGCGACGAGAGATTTCAGCGGAGTCATCAAAAAACCTGTCTTATTTTATTTATTATTAACTAGGCCACGTCTTCAGCGGCGGTGATCGCGAACTCACTGACCAGGGCTTGATTGAAATCAAACACCTGGTCGAAATCTTCGCGGCGGTCTTCGGGCGATTTGGTCATCTCGCCGATCTTGATCAGGTTGTAGACGATCTCGCCGAAATCGCTGGTGCAATTGATGCCCCAGCCGGCGAGGACCAGCTTGGCCATGAAGCCATACTGGTCATGGGCAAACTGCTTGAGCGCGTGCGACAAATCCTGCCCGGTGACATGCCGCACCTGGCGGACTTCCCCTTCGGGCAGCGTCGTCTCTTCGTGCCGGCCCAGCTCGAGCACGTCCTGCGCGAACTCCAGGCCGCTGCGGACGAACTGATAGGCTTCGAGCTTGTAGCGGCGGTCTTCGCACAGCAGCTTGATCAGCGGATGGATATCGGGAGTCATGCTTTTGGACACGGCAGGATTCCGGAGTTGGGTTTCGATTAAAAGGTGAGATGAATCAGGCAAATTTCAAGCGGGCGGGAGATCGGGCGGCGGCTGCTCAACTTGAGTGGGAGGCAAGTCGGGCGGTAGGTTGCTGGACGGATCAGGCGGCGGAGCGGTCTCGGGCAAGGCCTCGCGGCGCGGTTGATCGCGACGATCATTCCGCTGCGGCGGACGCGAATCGCGGCGCTGCGGACCTGAATTGGCGGGGCGATCTCCCGCTTCCTCCAATTGCTCATCCTCCGCATCGCGACCTCGGCCGCGGCGAACAATGCCGGTGCCCACTTTCAACACAGTAAGCACTTCTTGCACGCCAATCAACACGCGGCGGCCATCTTCCATCTGCACGAGCAATTGCTGCGTGAGGATCTCTTGATTCAACACCCGCGCTCGACCCGTGGAAGTGACAATTTCCGATCCCGCCGGCGGCAATGTTTTTTGCAGCTCTTCGTAAGTGTCGTATTCATAGCGCAGGCAGCATTTCAGTCTCCCGCAGCGGCCGGAGATCTTGGTGGGATCGAGCGTGGCCTTCTGCAGCTTGGCCATCTTCATCGAGACCGGCGGCATCTCATGCAGATGCGTGTTGCAGCAAACGGGCTTGCCGCAATCGCCGTAATCAGCCAGCAGCTTCGCTTCGTCCCGCACGCCGATCTGACGCATTTCAATGCGCGTTTGAAAGTCGGAGGCCAGTTGCTTCACCAGGTCGCGAAAGTCCACCCGGTCTTCGGACAAGTAATAGATGACCACCCGTTCGCCGCCGAACAGATGCTCGACATCAACCAGTTCCATCGGCAGATTCAAGCGC
>JAYTUF010000310.1:0-8193 GCA_043744755.1 Anatilimnocola sp. | reverse complement strand
AGGCTCCTTCCGAGCCGTGAATTGCCGAAAGACGTCTTTTTGCAAATCGGCGGCTCGGCAGGAGCCTCGCCCTCCCAAGCGATGTTTCGCCCTCACAGGCAGCTTGCCGGGAAAAATTGTTTCAAGCGGCGTTTCAGCGCTGGCCGATACCTTGGGTATCAAAATGCCGGGAGGACGGAATGGTCTCGGCCATTCCGTTTCAGGATAGAGGTCCTGCTACGACGATGGAGCGGCGTGGCAGGACCTTTTTTCGTTCTTGAACTCATCACGCGGATGCGTGCTGCGTCCTATGCTCTCCGCAGTGGTTGCCGGAGCGGACTGCCAATGCCGCTGGGCGTGGGAGTCGCGGTTCCCGTCCCGCTGCTTCCAGTTGGGCTCACCTCAGTCTTTCCCGTTGAACTCGCTGGTGGGGCTGTCTGCACCGAATTCCGCGGGGCGTTCGGCGGAGGCGGCGGATTATTGCGCGGCGGAGGCGGCGGATTATTGCGCGGCGGATTCGTGGGCGAAGTCGGATTCGTCGGCGGTGTGACGACGATCGTGGCCTGCCCAAAATTCACTTCGACGACGCTCTGATCGCCGCGCGTGAACGTCATCACCGGTTTGGGTCGCGATGTTTCCACCCAGCCCGCGGGTGTCACTTCGCGGACCAGGTAATCGCCGACGCCCAAGCCGTCTTGAACGTCAAACCGGTAACGCCCTTGCGCATCGGTGGTCGTCGAAGCAATCACCGCCTGCGTTTCTACATCCAGGAGTTCCACCGTCCGCCCGCTCAGGCCTGGCTCGCTGCCATTCGCGAGTCCATCCCGATTGAGATCCTGGTAGACGCGGCCCGAGACTTCGACCTTGAAGAAGAAAGCATTCTGCTGCAAATTGGTCAGGACCGTGTTGCGGCGGATGACATCGGTCAGCGTGGTGTTCTGCACGTCGCGCAGGTCATTGCCGGCGAGCGAGCGTTGATGCCAGAAGCGGTCGCCATCGCGAAGCCGCGTGAACTGATCGACAAGCACCTTCTGCACGAGCGGACCAACGCTCGCGCCGGGCACGTGATCCTCCGCGAGCATTCCGACCCAGGCATCGATATTGTTAACGTTGCCGTAAAGCTGCTGCAGGTTCGCTTGCAACTGCGGATCGGCAGTGATCTGCGCGAACGTCGTCACCTTGGGCAAGCCATACGCGGCCCGCAGCGCGTTGTAATCGACCAGGCCATGATCGCGGCCCCGCTGAATGTTGAGGCTCGCAAGATCCAGGCCGCCCGCTCCCGGCGGGCCAAACAAGAAGTTCCGCACGCTGCCGACAATCTGGTTGTCGATTTCCGAGGAAGGATCGGAAGCGAGATACTTGAGCACCGAATCGATGCCGTTCGCCTTGATTAAACCCGGATTGAAGAACGCCGCGGCCAGCGAGACTTCTTCGGCAATCTCCTGGCCGTTGTTATCGAGGAACTCGATGTCGTCGCCCAACATGCTATGGCCCAGGCGGAACGCCGCGGTGGCGAACTCGTTGGAAATACTCGGGTTCACGTTCGCGTTATAGCCTTGATAGGGCTTGATGGCTCCATCGCCCAACAGCGCGGGCAGCCATTCCTTATAGGTGATGACCTGCACCTCGCCGATCACGATGGTGCGGGCGGCTTGATAGAGTTGCTCATCGGTCCACGTTGGATTGCGCTGGGCCAACTGCCCCGCCACGCGGTTGTGTTCGCGGACGAACAGCGTTTGCAGGCTGCTCAATTCTGGATTCTCATTGGCCCGAATATCGCCGGCGATGAAGAACCCGTTGGCGTCCTGCGGCAACAGGCCATTGGCTCCTTGCAGCATTCGGCCACCGACGTGGGCGCGCAGACTATTCGCGGTCGCATCATCCGAGCCATAGATCATCGAGCCATCGATCCACGCAGTGATGCTAGTCACCTGTTGCCGCGGATTGGTCCGGCTGGTGCCGGTCGCCGGATCATACTGCGAGCGGCTCAGTGGAATCGTCTTCGTGCCGGTGCTCAGTGGATCGAAATAGGCATCGCCGGTTGGCACTGCCACGGAGAACGACTCCGCGGGCGATGCGGACATGGTCAGATCGAGGTCGTGATCCAAGAATTGTCCCCAGGCATAGATCATTGCCGACAGGCCTCGGTCGCTCAGATCGCGCACCGCCCCTTCCTCGGCAAGCACATTGCTGATGACTCGCGCACTGGGCCGCGACGCGCCGGCGGGCGTGGAAATTCCGTCGCCATAGGCGGAGAGATTGTTCTTGCGGATGAACACTTCGCCGGGCGTGCCCCAATCGGGATGGGCCACGTTGTTGCCGCTGCCATCGATCGCGCGGATGTCTCCGGCCATCAGATTACGGGTTTCGAGACCTTCCAAGAACAGCCGTCGCTGCTTAATCTTTTCCGCAACATGCGCCCGAGCTTGCGACTTCTTCGAGGCGGAGAGAGTGAACCAAGAGAACTGAAACATGAGAGTGCCTCCTCTGTGCGACGGAGTTCATCCGCCGCGGTTACTTTGCGCGGAAGAGCACGAAAGGCTCAAGCGCCAGGCAAGTTGCTTGTTCTTAGCCGCGAGTAAATTCCCTTAAGATGAGCCGGGAATTGGTCGCTGCAAAACTTTCAACCATTTCTGACAGCCGCCAAACACTGTTCCGGAGCGTTCGCGATCGCTGCCAGGCGACTGAATCTCGGCCCGTGAAGACCGATGCCCCTTGCCTGCTGAGGGAGAATTTAATGAGGCGAAGCTGAAGAGAACGTGAAGAAGATTTTTTATTTATTCGCTCTCCCCGGAGTACCGAGGAGAGGGAGATGCACTGCAAATTCCGTCAGCACTCCCGGCACGGAACTAAAGCTGATCTCGCCATGCTGGGCAGTGACCAGGCTGTGGCAGATGGAAAGGCCCAGGCCGTTGCCGCCGGAGTGGCGGTTGCGCGCAGAATCGGCGCGGAAGAATCGCTCGAAAACTTGCCCTTGCTTATCGAGCGGAATGCCGCTGCCGTGGTCCGTGACGGTGAGGATTGCGATCGTCTCGCCCGTCGCTTTGTCAGGACTCGTGCGCACGCCGAGTTCGACGGTGGAACCGCGGGATGAATGTTGCACGGCGTTAGCGAGCAAGTTGGCACACACGCGCGTCAGCAGTGAAGCATCGCCCGAGACGATTACCGGTTCCTCCGGCAAATCGCGGACAATTGCCACGGCCGCTGGTTCGGCCAGTGAATGGATTTGCTCGATGGCTTCCTCGGCAATGGCAACCAGATTTATAGGCTTCAGCGTCAATTCCAGCCGCCCCGCATCAGCGCGGGCGAGCATCAACAGGCCATCGACGAGCGACCTCATCCGCTCCGTCGCCCGCAGGCAGGTCGCGAGCGTGGTTTGATATTCTTCAACGGAACGAGGTCGCGAGGCAGCGAGTTCCAATTGCGATTGGAGGACAGCCAGCGGCGTCCGCAGTTCGTGCGAGGCGTCGGCGGTGAACTGCGTGAGCTGCGCAAAACTATGTTGCAATCGGGCCAGTGACTCGTTCAGCACTTTCGCCAGCGGCTGCAGTTCCGTTTCTAGTTTGCTTGTTTCAATCCGCTCGCCCAGATTCGTCGCCGTCAGTCTGGCCGCAGTGGCAGCGATCGCCGCAATCGGCCGGACCATGCGAGACGAGGCAAACCAGCCGCCGATGAGGGCGATGAGCATCACGCCGCCGCCAATCAAGCTCAGATGCAGCGCGAAACCATGCAGTCGCCCAAACTCATGATGCACGGGCTTGCCGACCATGATTCTCGTTTCGAGCGGCCCCAGTAGCAGCGCGAAGGCTTCGCCCCGGTGGTGCTCGAAAGTGATGTGAGGCGCGAAGTGCGGTGGCTCATAACCGATAAAACGCGATTCCGTTTCTTCGTCGCTGGCCACCAACAGGCTGCCATCTTTGCGCCAGACCACATAGAACGGACGATCGCGCGGATGGAGTTCCAATTCTTCGGCCAGGCTGCCGCGAAAGCGCAAGCGATGCAGCAAATGATCGGCGGGCAGAGGTTCCGAGTCGTTCGCCGTTCCCCCTACTTGCGGAATTGAATGCTGCAAGAGCGAAGGCGGGAACGTTCGCAGCATCGCATCGAAATAAGTAACCGCGCCGGTCAATTGTTCTTCGACTCGCCGCCGCATCTCGTGCAGCGCATGGCCATAAATCATTATCGCAAAGGCCACGAGCGCGCCCAGCACGATCAGTGCGTACCAAATCTGCAAACGAACTCGCAAAGACTTAACCATGCAGCAGGTAACCTTGCCCGCGGCGGGTCATGATCGTCTCTTTCCCCAACTTGCGACGGAGGTTGGAGACGTGGACATCAATCAAATTGGAGAGGCTGTCGTCGTTCTCATCGAACAGATGCTCGTAAATCTGCGTCCGTGTGACCACCTCGCCCGGATGTCTGGCGAATAGTTCAAACAGGGCGAATTCGCGGGCCGTGAGGGGAATTAATTCGTCGCCACGATGTACGGTGCGGGCCAGCGAATCGAGCGTGAACTCGCCAATCGCAATCTGCGAGCGAGCTTGTCCCGCCGCGCGGCGCGTAAGCGCCCGCAACCGGGCGAGCAATTCTTGGAGCGAGAACGGCTTGATCAAATAATCGTCGGCCCCTTGATCCAGCCCCCGCACCCGATCGGGCACGGCATCGCGAGCAGTCAGAATCAGCACCGGCGTGCGGCGGGTTTTGCGCAGTGCCGTCAGCACTTGCCAGCCATCCAACTTAGGCAACATCAGGTCCAGCACAATCGCGTCGTAATCCCAACTCTCGGCCTTGAACAGCCCCTCTTCACCATCGGCGGCAGCATCCACGGCGTAACCTTCCTCGCGCAGCGCCTGGCAGACCGCCGCGAGCAGATCAGGTTCGTCTTCAATCACCAGCAGCCGCATAGGAAGGGAAAGCCCTGGTCACGAGAGGGGCGGGCGGTAAACCACAGAGTGGGTCGAAGGTAGTCCCGAGGCCCACGGCTGAACGTAGTCCCTCACTATAGGTTGCGGCACCTGAAGGGAACATGAAGAAGCTGGTTGTCAGGCCGCAACAGGTTGGCGCTGGGGCTTGGTTTGATGCAGGACTCCGGCGCAGGCGGCAGTTACTTGCTCGATGGAAACAGCTCGCATCGCGTCGTTCGGTCCCTGGCGGCGCTGGCGACAGGTGCCGGTTTGCAAATAGGTTTGCACGGCGCGATGGCCGGAACCATACGGCCCGCATTCGGCGGGATCGGTGGGGCCATAGATGCCGACGCAAGGCGTGCCGACGGCGGCGGCCAGATGCAGTGGGCCGGTATCGGAACCAACGAACAGCGTGGCTCGCCGCAAGAGCGCGGCCAGGTCGGGCAGCGATGTGTTCGGAGCGAGCGTGGCCGCGCCGCATGATTCGGCAACGATCTGCTTGGCCCAGATTCGTTCCTGCTCTCCGGCCCAGACGATGACGCTGCGCAGATCGTGTTCTGATTCCAACTGCCGGCTAACCGCGGCATATCGCTCGGCGGGCCAGACCTTGGAATCCCAGCCCGCGCCCGGGTTGAGAATCGCGAGTGGCTGTTGATCCAGGTGTTGTGACTGCAGCCAGGCGGCCATCGACTGCGCGGCCTGCGGCGATCGCGGCACCTCGAAACGGACCGGCGAAAGTTCGGCGTCGAGTGGGGCCAGCAATTCACGATACCGATCGACCACGTGCCGCTGCCGACTGCTCACCAGTTCATTGTTCAGCCAGGGCGAGATCTCCCGCCCAATCGGCGCCCGAAAGCCAAGCCGCCGTTTAGCGCCGGTGAGCCAGGCCAAAACGGCGCTCTTCGTCAGACCTTGCGGATCGAGCGTGGTATCAACTCGCAGCGCTTGCAGTTGGCCTCGCAACTTCCAAAGTTCGCTGGCCGAGCGGAGGACTCGCTTGGGAGCGATGATGACTTCGTCGATCGCGGAATGACCCTGCAACAGCGACGCACCCCCCTTTTCCGCCAGCCAGCCGATCCAGGCTTGGGGAAAGGCATCCCGCAATGCACAAGCGAGGGGCATTGTCAGAATGCAATCGCCAATGGCGCTTAAGCGTGTGATTAAGAAGCGTGGTTGCGAGTTGGTCTTCAGCGAGCTGGTCTTAATCGAATTAGTCGTCATCGTTGCGTTCCTTCGCGAAAGGATGATGGTTTTATTTGCCCGCCACGGCGCTTACGCGCTGATCGCCCGCCGTGGGCATTTGCGGCGTGAGAATGCGGGCCGGCGGTTGTCCACCCGGATCAAGGGCTCGGGCAAACGTCTGAGGTTGCGAAAAAGTGGTCAGGCCCCTCGGCGTCTTTTCCTTGGTCTTCAAGACGTTCGGATCAGGCGTAGACGAGTGTACCTGGTCGTAGACCCGCCCGTTCTGAAACGGGCCGATCCCCATGACCCAAATATCGCGGGCCTGACTGTTCCCTGTCGCAATGCCCGCTTGCCAGACTGGTTCGCGAGTCTGGCGGTCGTAAGCAAACACGCCGATCCGGGCCGCCCCCAGTTGATGATTCCGCCGCCCCAGCGACAGATCAGGAAACGACGGCAACGCATCGCCGCCCGGCGTCACCGCGGCGACGGCCGTTCGCACGACCATGCCCGTCGGCAGGCCATAGGTCAGCTCGTTGCTATCCGATCCCATCGCGCCCAAGCGGGCTTCAATCACAATTTCGGCATCCTCGGCTTTGTCTTGCAACTGGCAGTTGTAAGCCAGCATCTGCTGCCGCAGTGAACTCGTCACATACTCCACATTCGACCCATTCGTGGGTGGCCGGCCGGGCACATTCGTCGGCGGCATGAACTGCTTATCGAAGAAAACCTTCCGCCCGGAGAGCGGGCTGAAATCGATCTGGCTGACCGCATGATCGACCGCATCGGCGACGACCAATTGCTCCGTCGCCAGGCGCGACTTGGTGACGTTGCAACCGGCGCTCAAGACGCAAGCGCAGACTGTGATCAACGCTACCAGGCTGAGGTCGGTTCTAACAAAAAACTGCATCGCGGGAGTTTAGCAGCCCGTCGATTTTCGCTGAATGGAAGTTTCCGTGCTGCTAGCAGCCCACAAGGTAGCCCGCCGCGTTAGCAAGGAAGTCCTGCGAGTGATGCCGTCGCAGTCGTCGATCACCGGGCTCCGCGGGGTTTTGTTGAGTTCGCGGCGGCATTATTCAACACCAACCAGCGCCGCAAGCGTGAATGGCGCTACGTGCGCGTTGAAAAACCCCACCCATTCCTCAACACCCCTCCCCGCTTGAGGGGTGGCTGTCAAGGCGGTTGACTGGTTGCCCGTTTTGGGACGGCGGGGCGTGTGCTCACCCGTGTTCGCTGGCCATTTTGGTCAACGTTGGAACCCACGCTGTCGATTGGACTTCAAACCTTTCTGAGGTATCGCCAGGCCGGCACGAGACTTCGTTTCCCGAAGAGTCTCCGGGAATCTGCACGTTTCCTGGCTCACCACACCGCGGACTGACCCACTGGCGCTGGATAGATCAACCATATTCCAATCGCGTCCAGCAATGCATATTCATTGACTGCGGCCCGGAACCATATCTCATAAGACCAGCGAAGACACGGGTGAGTACACACCGTGCCACCCAAAATCAGACGTTTACCCAGTGCTTGCGCACTGGGCTACTGTCTATCGCCGCTCCGCGGCTGGGCGATCCCCAGTTTCTCAGCCCGTTAGGGCGACAGATAGTAGCCCACGGCGCGAGCCGTGGGGAAACGAATGCCCGCAAGGAACTAAGCCCGCCAGGGCGACACCACTCTCAACTCAACCATTTTGTCAGAGATCGACCGCCCACTATTAGACGCTCCACTCTGGACAAGTCTGGTCCCGCCGAGGCAAGTTTTTCAAGGATTCTTATCGGGCGTAAGATGGGCACTCTTGCCCCGTTTGCCGCCCCCACACAGGACGGCCCAAAGTGTGGCCATCCTACGAGGCCGAACACTCGTCATTGGCCATCCGCCTGCCGATGAAAGCGAATGAACTCCTCAACCCAGCGGGCATAGGTTTAGGTGGTTCGGCGAGCGAGATGCCGCACCTGACAGGCCGCTCGATACTGCTCGAGAAGTTTCATACGGCTAGTTTTCGTGCGCAAGAGTTGCTCTGTCAATTCGCGCCTGCGAGAATTTCCCTAAGTTCAATATCAGAGCAACGAGTTGCGCGCTTGACGATGCTTGTTAATCGCCTTATCTTATCTCGACTGTGGGCGAGATAATA
>JAYTUF010000309.1:0-8199 GCA_043744755.1 Anatilimnocola sp. | reverse complement strand
TGTACTACTCCCTGATCTGCCCTTCGCCGTAGCAGACATATTTATACGTCGTCAGTTCCTTCAGTCCGCACGGCCCACGAGCATGGAACTTATCAGTGCTGATGCCAATCTCGGCGCCGAGGCCGAATTGAAAACCATCGTTGAACCGCGTGCTGGCGTTGACCATCACGGCCGAGCTATCGACGCGGGCGGTGAACTGCCTAGCCGCGGCTAGATCGCCGGTAATAATCGCGTCGGTATGTTTGCTGCCGTAGCGATTAATGTGTTCGATGGCAGCCTCGAGCGAATCGACCACCTTGCACGAAATGATCGGCCCGAGAAACTCCTTGCCATAATCTTCTTCGGTGGCGGGCGTGGCCTGGGTCAACTGCTGCGTGGCTGCATCGCCGCGAATCTCGATGCCGCGTGCGATCAGCGCGCTCGCAATCCGCGGCAACATCGTCTTCGCGACCGCACGATGCACCAGCAAAGACTCGGCCGCGTTGCACACGCCCAGGCGATGACACTTGGAATTGACGACCACCCGCTCGGCCATCTCGGCATCGGCATATTGATCGATATACACATGGCAGTTGCCATCGAAATGCTTGATGACCGGCATCTTGGCTTCGGCCGTCACCCGGCGAATGAGACTCTCGCCGCCGCGGGGAATGGCGACATCGATATGCTGCGGCAGGCCGAGGAAATGTCCAACGGCAGCGCGATCCGCGGTCTCCACCAAATGCAAGGCATCGGGCGGCAAACCAAATTCCGCAGCGCAACTAAGGAGCACATCGACGATGGCCCGGCTGGAATGAGCCGCTTCTTTGCCGCCGCGGAGGATCACGCCATTGCCGCTCTTCAGGCAAATCGCCGCTGCATCGGCAGTCACATTCGGCCGCGATTCATAAATGAAAAACACGACGCCCAGTGGCACCCGCGTTTTCAGCACCTGCAAACCATTAGGGCGAATCGAGGACTCGATCACTTCGCCCACGGGATCAGGCAACGCGGCGACTTCTTCCAAACCGACTGCGATTTCTTCGATCCGTTTAGGATTCAAGCGCAGCCGATCAAGGGCGGCGTCGGTCAATCCAAAACCGGGCGCCGCGGCGAGATCGAGTTCGTTGGCTGCCAGAATGTCGTGTGTAGCCAGACGCAATGCCACAGCGCTTGCTCGCAGCCAACCGTTCTTCTGAGCGCCCGTGCAAATCGCCAGTTCCGCCGCCGCCCGCTGCACGCGCGCAGCGGTCTGCCGGCAGTAGCTGGCCAGGTCGAGGGGGGTAGCAATGGCGGACATAGACAGAATCTCGGGAGAATGAACCCTGCGGAGTATCGGCAGTGTGGCAATTCTGGTCAATGCGAGCTTAGCTCGGCAGTCCGGCAGGCGATTGCTAGCGAGATTAGCAATCCACGGCCCGTGTGGACGAATACTCCTTAGCTTTGCCGAGCAAACCGCTCCCTTGCGGACGCCGGCACCCTATAATTGCCTGACGCCGATTGTGCGGTCGCAACATCCGCCGAGTTTGCACCCGCCCGCCGCGGTGATGCGAGGACCTATGCTGAAAAACCGACTCTCACTTCTCAATTTACAATCCGTTCGCTCCCGGCGATATGCCCGCCGCTGGGCCCTGTTCGGGCTGACCCTGATGGGCTTGTACGCGCTCTGCACTGCACCGATAGCGCCCCCCTTGCTTGCCCAAGGAGAGGCGCCCAAGGCGAAAGGTGCGAAGCCGGCAGCCGCTCAGCCCGAGGCCGCCGTCGTCGTGGTGCAGGTTCCCCTACCCCTGACCGGCAATGTCGATCAGTTGGTGCAAAGCCAGATCGGTCGAGCGCTGAAGCGACTTCCCAAAGACGCCAAACGGCCGACGCTCATCCTCGAATTTCGCCCCGAACCCGACACGGCCGGCGCCGGCAGCGACTTCGGCCGCGCCCATTCGCTGGCCAAATATCTCGTCGGTGAGTCGCTGGCGGCGGTCAAGACGGTCGCGTTTCTGCCCCATCCAGTTCAAGGACACGCGGTGCTGCCGGTGCTGGCCTGCGAACAGATCATCATGGCCAAGGATGCCGAATTGGGTGCCGCCGGCGTGGACGAGAAGCTGCTGGACGAAACGATGCGCGGCGCTTATCGCGAGTTCGCGCAGCGCCGCCGCACCATTCCCGCCGCAGTCGCGCTGGGCATGCTCGATAACGAGCTCGAAGTTTTCAAAGTCTCGACAGCCGAAGGCGTCCGCTACGAAGCGGCCGATGCTTTGGCGGGACTGCGTGCCCAGGGCATTGTCACGAAAGAAGAAACCCTGTTTCGCTCCGGCGCGCCGCATTCGTTGACCGGTGCCGAGATGCGCTTTCATGGCTTCGCCACGCATCTGGCCGACGACAAGCAGGCGCTGGCTGCTGCCCTCAACATCGCCCCTGCCGCGCTCCGCGCGCCGCTGGTTCCCGATGATGGCTGGCGGCCGATTCGCGTCGATATCGATGGCCCGGTCACGCAGCAGAAAGTGAACTGGATTCTCCGCGTCGTCAAAGATCATGCACAGAAGAAGGACTTTAATCTGCTCTGCATTTTCATCAACAGCGCGGGCGGCAGCATTGACCAAAGTCGGCGCCTCGCTACCGAAATCGCCTCCTTGGGGAAGGATGTTCGCAGCGTGGCTATTGTGCAGCGCGAAGCCCGGGCCGATGCCGGCATCATCGCCTGGGCCTGCGACGATCTCATCATTTGGGACACGGCCCAGATCGGCGGCCAAGGCGATGCCAAGACGCTCAGCGCCAATGATCGCGAAACCCTGCGGGCCCCATTGGAGCAAATCGCCCAAATGCGACAGCGCACCTGGTCGCTCCCCTTGTCGATGATTGACCCCCAAACGCAACTCTGGCCTTATCAGCGCGTTGGTTCGGCCGATCAACTTTTTCTCTCTCCGGAAGAATGGAACCAGTTGCCCGAGAAAGAAGATTGGGAGCGGGGCGCTAACATGCTCAACGTGTCGCAAGGCATCGATGCCAAGACGGCCGCCCAAATCGGCCTGGCCACGCACGTCGTGCAGAACCTGGAAGAGTTCAAAAGCTTGTATCAATACGAAGGTGAACTCCGCAGCGTCCAATCGAACTGGGCCTTGAATGCCATCGAGTGGCTCGCCGACCCGCGGCTCTCGGCCCTGTTGCTATTCGTCGCCATGTTCGCCCTGATGATCGAATTCTCCTCGCCGGGGTTGGGACTGCCGGGCTTCATCGCGATCGTCTGCTTTGTCCTTTACTTCTGGTCGAACTTTCTGCATGGCAATGCGACGGGTCTCGAAATCTGCCTGTTCGTCGCGGGCATCATTTGCGTGCTGCTCGAGGTTTTCGTCGCACCGGGCACGATGGTGTTTGGGCTGGGAGGCGGCCTGATGATTGTGGCGTCGCTCATTCTGGCGAGTCAAACTTTTGTGTTCCCCAGCAACGCGTACCAGCTGCGGCAGATGCCCATCTCACTGACGATCTTCACCGTGGGCATTGCCGGCGGCATCACCGCCATCGGGTTGATTCGCCGTTTTCTGCCCGATACGCCTTACTTCAACCGGATGATTCTCAAGCCGCCGCAGAATGAGGAGCTCGAAGAACGCCAGGTGCGCGAACAATTGGTTGCCTGGGCGCACCTCTCCGGCAAGCGCGGCACCACAACGACGGCGCTCTTCCCTTCGGGCAAAGCGATTTTTGGCGATGAGATGGTCGATGTCGCCAGCGCCGGCGAAATGATTCCCAAGGGTGCCAGCGTGATTGTTGTCGAGGTGCTCGGCAGCCGGGTGTTGGTGCGGGAGGTTAGCTAACTTAGAATGGGCGCATGGACTATTTCACTTGGGCCCTGATCCTGCTCGCACTTGGTTTGCTCTGCCTGGTGCTGGAGTTTTTCATTCCGTCCAGCGGCATGTTGGGGCTACTGTGCGGGATGTCGCTGATTGGGTCGATCGTGCTGGGCTTCATGTCCGGCTCCAACACCGGGGCGGGACTGCTCCTGGGCATCATGCTCGTCGTGCCGGCCATGCTGTTTGCTGCCATTCATTACTGGCCCGAGACCGCTATCGGCAAGATGATTCTCATTCCCCGGCCCAGCCATGCAGACGAAATGTTGCCGGATACGCATGCCTACCGCGGCTTGCACGAATTGGTCGGCAAGCGGGGCATCGCCAAGAGCCTGATGTTGCCCGGCGGCATCGTACACGTCGAAGGAAAAAACTACGACGCGGTCAGTGAAGGAACGGTGATCGAAGCCGGGCAGCGAGTTCTCGTCGTGCAAATCTCGACGCAGCGCCTCGTCGTCCGCGCGGATGAAGGCTCGCCCGAAGAGTTCTCGCCGCAAAACCAATTCGCGCACTCATCGCCAACCGATGTTCCGCCGCCACCAGACATTACCGATCCATTTGCGGAGTGAGCCCCACTGTCCCATTCAGCGAAATTGCTGCTCCGGCCCGGGGAACTTGCCGCCGCGGACATCGTTGCGATAGCTCGTAACCGCCGCCGAGATCGTTGTCGAGAGATCGGCATACTGCTTCACGAACTTCGGTACGAAGCCGCTGGTCAGCCCGAGCAGATCGTGCAGCACCAGCACCTGGCCGTCGCAATCGACGCCCGCGCCGATGCCAATAGTGGGAATGGTTAGTTCCTGCGTGATGCGCTGGGCCAGGTCGGCCGGGATGCATTCCAGCACAATGCCAAACGCGCCGGCGGCTTGCGCGGCGAGCGCATCGGCCCGCAGCTTCTCCGCGTCGCGCTGCACTTTGTAGCCGCCCATCTGATGCACGTTCTGCGGCCGCAAACCAACATGGGCCATGACGGGAATGCCCGCGGAGACGAGCCCCGCGATCACCGGGGCCTGATCAGCGCCCCCTTCGAGCTTGACCGCCTGCACGCGGGCTTCCTTGAGCAACCGCCCCGCGAGTTCAATCACGCGATGTACTCCCAGGTGATTCGTGGGAAACGGCAGATCGACGATGACCAGCGCGTGCTGCACTGCCCGGCCCACCATTTCCGCATGATACAAAATCTGCTCGAACGTGACGGGCAGCGTCGTCTCGTGCCCCTGCACCACCATCGCCAGGCTATCGCCGACGAGCACGGCTTCCACGCCCGCCGCATCGACAAGGGCAGCCGTGGGATAGTCATAGGCCGTCAGCATGGTGATCTTTTCACCTGCTTGCTTCAGGGCGACGAGCTGCGGAACGGTAATGCGCGACGGACGTTTCATGGATTGCATTGTACGGCAAGACGTAGGGTGGGTCGAAGGTACTCGTTCCTCTATAATTGGTGTTTTGACAGAACCACAACAAGGATTTCCGCATGATTACCGTCGGCATGAACTATCACGTCATCGCAGGCAAGCAGCAGGATTTTGAAGACAAGTTCGCCGCTGTGATTGGCGCTTTGAATGCTGCTCCCGGCCACACGTCGTCGATCCTCTGGAAGGACGTGGCCGACAATGCTTCGTACCTGATCACCAGCGAATGGTCCGACGAAGAGGCCTTCAAAGCCTTCATTTCAAGCACTGCCTTCCGCGAAGTGACCAATTGGGGCAAGGAGCAAATCCTCTCCGGCCGGCCGCAGCACAAAGTTTACAAGCACTAAAGGATCATGAATTCAATAACTTCCCGATTGGCAAATAATCCGCGACCGCCGGCCTTGTGCCGGCGGGGCGATCACTGGTCAGCTACTACCGAACGCATCCAATGTCTTCGCGACCATGGGCTCGACTCCGTGGAGCGATCACTGAGCAACTGCCGAGCCGATCAATGATGGCCCCATCGGCACAAGGCCGATGGTCGCCAGTGATCCGTGTGATTACTTGGTAGCTGCCAAGTGAGCGCCCCACGGGGATAAACCCAGTGGTCGCGAAAACGCGGAAGTTATTAATCCGCAATCCTAGCAATGAAAATCGGTTGCATGCCCGCCGAACTACAGCCCCCGCTCGACGTGCTCTTTGAAGACAACCACTTGCTGGTCGTCAACAAGCGGGCGGGGCTGGCCACGATGGGCGTGGCCGATGACGAGCCGAGCGTGGCCCGCTTGGCGAAGGAATATCTCAAACGGAAATACCACAAGCCGGGGAATGTGTATCTCGGCGTTGTCAGCCGGCTCGATGCGCTGGTCAGCGGCGTGTTGGTCTTCGCCCGGACCAGCAAAGCCGCGGCGCGGTTGTCTGAACAGTTTCGCGAGCGCGCGACGAGCAAAATCTATTGGGCCATTGTGGAGCGGGCGCCACGCAGTCAGTCGGGCGAACTCACCCATTGGCTCAAGAAGGACGAACGATTGCAGCGGATGGTCATTACAGCGACGAACGCTGTCGATGCACAGCAGGCGATTCTCCACTATCGCCAACTTCAAAAACTGGCGGTCGGTGAACTGCTCGAAGTCGAGCTTCTCACAGGTCGCAAGCATCAAATCCGCTTGCAACTATCCACCATCGGCGCGCCCATCCTCGGCGACCGCAAATATGGCAGCGAGCATCCTTTCGCCGCCGGCATCGCGCTCCACTCACGACGCTTAACGCTCGCGCACCCCGTACTCAAGCAAGAGCTGACGTTCGTTGCGCCATTGCCCGCGACCTGGCTCAAGCTGGGAATTAAGGTCGATTAGGATCACGATTCAACTACTTCCCGATTTTCAATTAGCTCGCGACCGCCGGCCTTGTGCCGGCGGGGCGATCACTGGCCAGCTACATTCGTATCGCAACCAACCCATTTCGCGACCACGGGGCTTGCCCCCGTGGAGCGCTCACTGATCAGCCACGGAGCCGATCAGTGATGGCCCCATCGGCACAAGGCCGATGGTCGCCAGGTATCCGTGTGACGTCCTGGTAGCTGCCAAATGAGCGCCCCACTAGGATGAACCCAGTGGTCGCGAATCAGGGAAGTTATTTCATTCGCATTTCTTAGAGGAATCTCCCGACCCCGGCCCATTGCACATCGTGCGGGAAATCGCGTCTCCCTGCGGGTCCCGCTGAGCTATAATGAGGCCCTCTTCTTCTTCACATCGCCGAGCGCTTGTCCCATGCGACTCTCCCGAATTAGCGTGGTTGTGATTGTGGTTGTTCTCGCGGGCCTCGCCGTGCTCATCTTTCCCGCGGTGCAAGCCGCGCGGGAAGCGGCGCGGCGAATGCAGTGCGGGAACAATGTGAAACAGCTTTGCTTGGGGCTGCAGAATTATCACGATACGTTTTTGTATCTGCCGTATGGCGCTCGCAATCGTTCGGTGCCGCCGGATTATGACGAGGCGACCTGGGGTTCGTCGTGGTTCGTGGCGACGAGACCGTTTTGCGAAGCGAATCCTGATTTCGACAGAATGTACAAGGCCGATCTCGCGGACCCAGCCAATGACTATGTGAGCCCCGCGGTGCGGAACGTCCAGCACGGCGCACGGTACAAGTACCTAACCTGCCCTTCCAGTCCGTTGCCGGAAATGCAAATTCTCAGCAGCAGTTCGCTCGTCGTGCCGAGTTACGCCGGCCTCATGGGGGCGACGGATGAACCGGGGCCAGATGTCACCCAGAACTTTAAGGATAACCGCATTGCGGCGGGGCCCTATGGTGGTCGGGCCGCCGGGAATGGGATGTTGGTGATCAACGAAAGTCTCACCTTTGCGGCCTGCACGGATGGGACGGCGAACATGATCATCGTCGGCGAGATTTCGGATTGGTACTTCACTGATGCCGGTGCGAAACGTAATCCCGCGCTGAGCATCGGCGACGCCGGCCATGCGCCAAGCAATGCCGCGGGATGGCTGGCCGGCAACAATTTGGGGTTCTTTGAATCGCACTGGGGGATCTCGGGCGAGTTCGTCCGTCTGAAAGGCCCACCCATTCCCGCCGATCGCGTCTGCAATCTCATCACCGTGAATTACCCGGTCGGCATTAACAATCGCCTCGGGAAGAACGACTCCGCGCCCGATTGGGGCACGCAAGGCGTTGGCCGCTGCGGCCTGAACAACCCACTTCTCTCTGCCCATCCCGCCGGCGCGATGGTCGGCTACCTCGATGGCCATGTGCAGTTGCTCACGAAGCAAACCGCGGTCTGGGTGTTGAAAAGGCTCACCATCCGCGACGACGGCGGCGTGAGTGGCTGCGATGCTTTTTGAATGGGACTGCGCTCGTTGTTATCAGCCGCCAGGCGCTAGTGCCGAAAACGCTAATTCCGTTCTCTCAAGCTGCTAGCGGCTGGGGGTGTTCGTTCCAGTGGTTTTTCCAGCTTTTGG
>JAYTUF010000308.1:0-2134 GCA_043744755.1 Anatilimnocola sp. | reverse complement strand
GCCGATGTGCCCTACGATGCCCTGCTCGATGATTACGAGCCTTTCGCCCGGACCAAGGACATCGCCGGCGTGCTCAGCCAGTTGCGGAGCGAATTAGTGCCGCTGGTGCAGGCCATCATCGAGAGTGGCCGAAAGGCGCCGCTCGAAATCGTGCAGCGCAGCTATCCGCAGCCGGCCCAGGAAGCGTTCGGCAAAGCGGCCGCGGCGGCAATTGGGTTTGAGTTCAACCGCGGCCGGCTCGATATCACGCATCATCCATTCTGCACGGAACTAGGACCGCACGATTGCCGCATCACCACGCGGTATGACGAACGGTTCTTCAACGGCGCCTTCTTTGGCATTCTGCACGAAGCGGGGCACGGCATTTACGATCAGGGGCTGCGGAGCGATCACTTCGGCCTGCCGCCGGGGCAGTTTGTTTCGCTGGGCATTCACGAGTCGCAATCGCGGATGTGGGAAAACCTGGTGGGCCGTAGCCAGGCATTTTGGCAATACTTCTTTCCGCAGTGGCAGAAGTCCTTTCCCGAAGCGGCTCAAGGCGTTTCGAACGACCAACTGTTCGCGGCCATCAACCATGTTCAGCCCTCCTTGATTCGCGTCGAAGCGGACGAAGCGACCTACAACCTGCACATCATTGTCCGCTTTGAGTTGGAGCAAGCGCTCCTCAGCGGCGACTTGCCCGTCAATGATTTGCCGGGTGCCTGGCGGGAGAAGTATCGCGAGTATCTGGGCATCGAACCGGCGACCGATGCCGAGGGCTGTTTGCAGGATGTCCATTGGTCGGCCGCGCTGTTTGGATACTTTCCGACTTACTCGCTCGGCAACTTGTACGCATCCCAGTTCTTTGAACAGGCCGATGAAGATCTGGGCGGATTGCAAGACCTCATGCGCCGCGGCGACTTCATGCCCCTTAAACATTGGCTTAACAAAAACATCCACCAGCAGGGGCAATGCTACACTGCGGCGGAACTGGTGCAACGCGTGACCGGCAAACCGCTCAGCAGCGAACCGCTCCTGCGTCACCTCCGCGGCAAACTGCTGCCCTTGTATGGCCTGGCCTAAGCAAATCTGGCTTTTATGAAAAACCTGCGACTGCTCATCGTTTCCCTCTGCATCCTCGTCCTGCTCGCGCCGCCCGCGTTTGCTTGGAACGCAGTCGGCCATTCGCTCATCGCCAAGATCGCATTTGCCAAGCTCACGCCCGGCGAGCGGCAAAAGGTGATTGACGTGCTCGCCGCGCATCCGCATTACAAGACGTACCTGAGTGCTGATCGCCCCGAGGGAATGAACGAGCAGGAATGGGTTTTCATGCGGGCCGCGATCTGGAGCGATTGGATTCGAGCGCCGCGGAATCTGCAGGGGAGCATCGCCGAACATCCGATTCACAAGTTTCATCGCGGGAACTGGCATTACATCAACTATCCGCTGCTCAAGGGACAAGCCGATCTCAAACTCGGTAAGCCCTTGCCGCAGGAGTTCAATATTCAGCAGCAGATTCCCCTCTCCGTCGAGTTCGCCAAGCCCAATGCCGCCGCCGATCCGGGCCAGGCAGCGGATGTCACCGCGGCGCAGAATCGCGCGGTGCGGGCTTGCTGGATCTTTCATCTTGTCGGGGACATTCATCAGCCTTGCCATGTCGCGGCCTGGGTCGATCCGGTCCGTTTGCCCGGCGGCGATCAGGGTGGCAACCTGACCACCATCCGGGTCGATATTGGCGCCGAGCCCACCAAGCTCCACACCTTCTGGGACGCAATGCTCGGCACCGACGCTGATCCGGAATCAATCGACGAAACCTACCAAACCTTGCTGAACGACCCGCGACTGACAGCCGACAAACTCCCTGAAGCAAGTAATGGCGACGTCAACTCCTGGGTGCAAGAAAGTTACCTGCTCGCCGCGAAGTACGCCTACTTAAACGACGATCTCCCCATCGTTCTGTGGGATGACTTCAAAACCAACGCCGTCACGCTTAACGATGTCCCCATCCTCCCCATCGGCACCGAGAAGCGGGCCCGCGCCGTCGCCCGCCGCCAGATCGTCCTCGCCGGCCACCGCCTCGCCGACAAACTCCGCGAAGTAGTCCAATAAACGCCGTGGGGCAAGTTTCCAACGGGTGTAACCCGCGCTCCGCGGG
>JAYTUF010000307.1:0-8220 GCA_043744755.1 Anatilimnocola sp. | reverse complement strand
GTTCGCAAGAATCAAAGTGGCCGGTTGGAGTTCGCCCGCTGGTTGATTCACCCCGATCAGCCCCTCACGGCAAGAGTGATGACCAATCGAGTTTGGCGGCATTTGTTCGGCACGGGACTGATGCGAACGGTCGATAACTTCGGCTTCAGCGGTGAACGGCCCAGCCATCCCGAATTGCTGGACGATCTCGCCGTGCAGTTCGTGGCGGACGGCTGGTCGGTGAAAAAGCTGGTGCGCGAGATTGTGGTGTCGCGCACGTATCGGCAGGCTTCGAATTACAATGCAGCGGCGTTTCGCATCGATCCCGAGAATCGCCTGCTGTGGCGGGCGAGCAAGCGACGTTTGCCGGCCGAAGCCATTCGCGATGCGATGCTGGTTGCTGCGGGAGAGCTAGATCTAAACAGGCCCGTTGGTTCACTCGTGGGCAAGGAAATCGGCGACCGGCCGATCTCGCTGATTGGCCTTGATCCGAGTTTGCCCAGCGATCTCGATGGTTCGAAACATCGCTCGGTCTATCTGCCGGTGTTACGTGATCGGTTACCCGATGTGCTCGACCTCTTCGACTTCGCGGAGCCGAGCCTGGTGACAGGCGACCGCGAGACGACCAACGTCCCCGTGCAGGCGCTCTACTTAATGAATAGCCCCTTCGTGCAGCAGCGGGCGGAAGCGCTGGCTGAGCGGTTGCTGAAGGAAGTTGCGGAAGAGAAGGAACGACCTTCGCGAGCGTTTGAGCTGTGCTTTGGACGTTTGCCGGATGCGGAGGAAGTGAAGCTTGCAACGACATTTTTTGTGTCCGTACATACTTCTCAGGATGCGAAACGCAAGCGGCAGTTTTTTACGGCATATTGCCAGGCCTTGCTGGCTGCAGCGGAATTCAGAACCATCGATTGACCGGGAATTTGAAGTATGGAACGCGTATCCCGCCGCGCCGCCTTGCAATCGCTGGCCTCCGGCTTCGGCTATCTGGCATTCGCCGGCCTTGCGCATCAAGCGACTGCGAAGGAACGTGCGACAAGCGGACTATCGCCCAAGGAAACACATTTCCCGGCGCGGGCCAAGCGGGTCATCTTCTTGTGCATGAACGGCGGGCCGTCGCATGTTGATTTGTTCGATTACAAGCCGGCTTTGCAAAAGAACTCCGGCGATGCTTCACCCGTGGGCCGTGATCGGGGCGGGGCAAGGTTGATGGGTTCGCCCTTCAAGTTTCAACAGCATGGCCAGGGGGGCCTATGGATTTCGGAAGTGCTGCCGCAGCTGGCAAAGCAGGCCGATGAGCTGTGCGTCATCCGCAGCATGCACACCGACCTGCCCAATCATGCGCAGGCTTTCACGCAGATGCACACGGGCAGTTTTCAATTCGTCCGGCCATCCGCCGGTGCCTGGTCGCTGTATGGCCTGGGGAGCGAGAACGCGAATCTGCCCGGATTCATCACCATCAATCCGCCGTCCGATAATGGCGGCGCGCGAAACTATGGCAGCGGCTTCCTTCCGGCAATTTGCCAGGGAACCAAAATCGGCGGCAATCAAATTCCGGGCTTCTATGCTGCGCTGTTGGGCAAGGACGAAGAACCGGGGCCACCGCTGAAGAACATTGTCAATGACAATCTGCCGCGCGACTTGCAGCGGCAACAGCTCGATTTGATCCGCGGTTTGAATCAGCACAAGTTGCAGCGCGACGTTTATCATCCGGAAATTGAAGGGGCCATCGAATCTTTCGAGCTCGCGTTCCGTATGCAGGACGAAGTGCCGGAGGTCTTGGACTTGCGTTCGGAGTCAGTGACGACTCGCAAGCTCTACGGCGTCGGCTCGGGCTTGCCCACCGATCGCTTTGCCCGGCAGTGCATCCTCGCGCGCCGACTGGCTGAAGCAGGAGTGCGGTTCATCGAGATCACCGCGCCGACACAATGGGATCACCACTTCTTGCTGAAGGATGAACTGAAAAAGAGTTGCCTCGCGACGGACCAGCCTGCCGCGGCTTTGCTGATTGACTTAAAACAGCGGGGCCTCCTCGATGATACGCTCGTGATCTGGGCCGGCGAGTTCGGCCGCACGCCGTATGGCCAGAGTGGCAGCGGCCGCGATCACAATAACAAAGGCTATTCGCTGTGGATGGCCGGCGGCGGAGTGAAGGGTGGTTACGCTCACGGCGCGACCGACGAGTTTGGCTATGAAGCCGTGGAGCAGCCCGTACATATTCACGATTGGCACGCCACCGTGCTGCACCTACTGGGTCTCGACCACGAACGTCTGACCTTCAACTACGCCGGCCGTGACTTTCGCCTGACGGATGTCTATGGCGACGTGGTGCAGCAGATTATTGCTTGAAGTCCGCTTACTTCGTGCGCCGCTCTTTAAGAAGGATTCAGCACCACCGGCAACTGCCCCGAGCGCTGCCACTGCGCCAGCAGTTGCTCGGCCCGTGCATTGGCATCCGCCATGCGCGCTTGCAACTGCTGCGAGTATTGTTCGAACTCCTCCTTGCCCGCGGACCGCGGTACTTCGAGGCCAGGCATGACATAGACCACAACCCTGGTCCACGGCCAGGCAATCGCCAGGCGATCCCAACTGCCAAATCGATAGGCTCTGCTATAGGCGTAGCCAACCGCCACCACCGGAGCGCCGCTCCGCGAGGCGAGATAGGTCAGGCCATCTTTGATTGCGCGACGGGGACCCTTGGGACCATCGGGCGTAATGGCGAGGCAATTCGCCCGGACCGCGCGAATCGCTTCGCGCAGCGCTTGCGCCCCGCCCCGCTGCCAGGAGCCGCGAATGGTTGTAAATCCCAGCCGCTCAATCGTGCGGGCAATGTACTCGCCATCCTGCGATTGGCTGACGAGCACTTTCAGATTGTATTCGCCAAATGCCATCGCCCCCGCAATGATGTCCTCGTGCCATATGCAATAGATGCAGCCGGCGAGTCGCTGCCGAGAGTCCAGCGAGGGATCGGCGATTTCAATATGAATTCGCACCGTGCGCAGCCAACAACGCCCCAGCCAGAGGGCTAGCGTGACTATAGTTTTCCGCAGCCAACCGTTCCCAATCGCCATCCCTGGCCCCCGCACGCGATGCATTCCGTCCTTGGACCTGCGAGGCGAGATTATACTCAACCTCGTTGGCGTGCCTATGTCAATCTAGCCGCCTGGCGAGCAGGCGAGCATTCCTTGGGCCATGCTGGCAGAGTCCCTGCCCAGCTTTTCGCCGCTGGTGGGAAGGCGTAAACTTGGAGGGCTGGAAGCTGTTCACAGAGCTTTCCGCGACTCTTCTTCAACCCAATCGCCTGCCAGGTGGTCCCATTTCGGGGTCGTCAAACTGCAGGCAGCGGAATTCTGCGTATGCCCAGTTCGTCCAAGCCCGCTGAACCTTCGCGGGTACAGCATGCGTTATTGGCCTGGTTGCTGGTCACGGTGTGGCTGCTGCCGCTCGTCGGTTGCCAGGGATGCTGGTCATCGAACCCTAGTGCCAAGAATTTGACAGCCGAAGAGGAACTGGAAGAGAAGGAAAAAAAGAAGAAGAAGCTCGCCGAAAAGCCCAAGCCCGATTTTGAGATTCCCTCGACCATCATCCTTCCCAATGAAACGGGACAGGATATTGACGACGATGGCACCGAGAAAAAGCCGAGCGCTCCCAAGGTGGTCTTCTATACGAAGCCGGGCCACTGGGTGGCCGCCTCGCAACTGGCCAAGGCCAACAACTTTGATTTTCAAGGCGAACTGCATACCTTTGCGATGGATCAATCGGAGCTGCCGCTGGATGTCGAACACACCGATTTCCGCCTGAGTTTCAACCGCCCGGCAACGCTCCCCAAAGGACGGCAGATGCGGTTCGAGACGATGTTCTTTCTCCCCAAGCGCGGCAGCCTGCTGAGCAGGTCGTATTCGCTGCGGACCGAACTCCGAGCGACGCGCAGCTCGCGCTTGCCGGAAATGATCAACGTCGCCGGCAATTCGCTTCGCGAGCATGAATACTATCTCGTCGTGCTCGCGCGCAATCCCTCTTCCTATATCGACCTGGCCAAGCTCGATTCGGTGCAGTTGCAGGGGAGCGACCTGGGCAGTTTTCAGGGACCGTTCGAGCAGCAGGCCGTCAGCCGGTTTTATCACGCGGTCTTTCCGCGCACGGACAAAAGCGTGCCGCTGCCCAAACATCCGCTGGCGTGGACCATGATCGCCTACATCGTTTGGGATGACCTCGATCCCAACGTGCTGACCGCCGAACAACAAACCGCCCTGCTCGACTGGCTCCACTGGGGCGGGCAGTTAATCATCAGCGGGCCGAACTCGCTCGACCGTTTGAAACAGACATTTCTCGAACCTTATCTGCCAGCGACCAGCGGTAAGGCGCTGACCATTAATAATGAACGACTACAAACGCTCAATGAGAAATGGTCGGTGAGATCCACGCAGCCGCTGAAGAAGCCCGCGAACATTGTCGTCCCTGCGGACAAGCCGCTGGTGGGCGTGGAGTTGGTGAAGCATGTGGATGCCGAATGGCTGCCAAATACCGGCGAGCTCGTGCTGGAACGTCGTGTTGGCCAGGGGCGGATCGTCGTCAGCTCGTTCGCGCTGTCGGCGGTGCAGTATCGCTTCTGGGCGAGTCGCGATAATTTCTTCAATGCTTGTTTGTTGCGCCGTCCCGCACGGTCGTTCGAATTGCTGGGCGGCACCGATCTCACCATGCGCTGGACCGGCAGCATGAGCGGGGTCACCGCGGATGACCCGCGGCTTGCGACTCGCTTGCGGTTCTTTACCCGCGATATCGGCCGGATGCGGCAAACGAACGCCAAATCGACCCCACAAGCGACTCTCTCCTCGATACCGTCCTTGCCCGGCCTTGGACCACAAACCGAAGAACCAAAACTCGAACAACCGGCAGAAACGCCGTCGATTGCAATCGACACAGCTGCCAATCTCAGCGCTGAACTGCAGCCGGTTTTCACGGCGCCGGGCAACATCGAGGATCATCGCTTCGCTGGCTATGAGAAGGATCAACTCTCGGGTGTGGCGGGCTGGAACGATTTCAGCGGCGCTGCGGATGCGTCGCTCGCGGCTCTCAACGACGCTTCGGGCATCAAGATTCCGCGGGCCGATTTTGTGCTGAAGGTGCTCATTGCCTATCTGGTGGTCCTCGTGCCGCTGAACTGGTTGATCTTCTGGTTGATTGGCCGCGTCGAGTATGCGTGGCTCGCTGCGCCGGTCGTGGCCATCATCGGCGCGATCTCGGTGGTCCGCCTGGCCCAACTCGATATCGGCTTCGCCCGCAGCCGCACGGAAATTGCGGTGCTGGAATCGCACGCCGGTTATCCGCGGGCGCATGTCACGCGGTTCACGGCGCTCTATACTTCGCTTTCGACCAGTTACGACTTGAGATTCGACGATCCGGATGCGCTGGCGTTGCCTTATGCCCAAACGGAAAGCTATCAGCGCCGCCCGACGCGCCCCGCGAGCGACGTTGCTCTAACCCAGGACAAAACAATTGAGCTCAGCGACGTGCAAGTGCAATCGAATTCGACCGGCAAGGTGCATGTGGAGCAAATGCTTTCGCTCAAGGCGCCGTTCTTGGTGACTGGCGACGAGACCCGCGGCTGGCAACTCGAAAACGGCAGTCAGTTCACGTTACGGCAGGCTGGCATTTTGCGGCGGCGCGCTGATAATCGCGTCGAAGCAGCCTACTTCCCCGACATCGAGCCGGGCGGCATCGTGCGGCTCAACTTCCAGCCCGTCAATAAGGAAAAAGACAGTTGGGTGCCGCAGTGGGACAAATCGCCCATGATGTCGCATGTGCCCCCCACTGAGGATGAGAACCGCGTTCGCCTGTATCGCCTGTCGCAACTCGCGGCCCGGCAACTGCAACTCCTCAAGGGAGACATGCGGCTAATTGCCTGGACCGACGACGCCATCCCCGGCCTGCGCATCATTCCCTCGTCCGTTCAAAGCACCACGTACACCTTGGTGCTGGTCCACTTAAAAACCGGCGCGTTCCCCGCCCCCGAACCCGACCCGCGCCTGCGCACCGACGTGCTGCAAGACGAAGTCAAATCCGAAGACGAAAAAGAAACCGGCGGCAAGTAGTCGTTCCCCACACCTGTCTCAAAACTTAGAACCCAAAACTTAGAACTTCCCCCATCCATGATCGAACTGATCGACTTCGGCAAAGACTACGGCGATTTCCGCGCGGTCGAATGCTTGAATCTGAAAATCGAAGCCGGCGAAATGTTCGGCTTCATCGGCCCCAACGGCGCCGGCAAAAGCACGTCCATTCGCTTCCTAGCCACGCTCCTCAAAGCCACGCGCGGCGAGGGCATCGTCAACGGGCACAGCGTCACCCAGGACCCAATGGGCGTGCGGCAAAGCGTGGGCTATATGCCCGATAACTTCGGCGTCTACGACGGCATGAAGGTCTGGGAGTTTCTCGATTTTTATGCCGTTGCCTATCGGTTGCCGAAGAGCAAGCGGAAGCAAGTCATCGGCGACGTGCTGGAACTGCTCGACCTGGGCCACAAGCGCGATGACTACGTCAACGGCCTGTCGAAGGGGATGAAGCAACGCCTCTGCATGGCCAAGACGCTGGTTCACGATCCGCCCGTGCTCATTCTGGACGAACCCACTAGCGGCCTCGATCCTCGCGCGCGTGTGGAAGTGAAAGCGCTCTTCAAAGAGCTACGGAAGATGGGCAAGACGATTCTCATCTCCAGCCATATCCTTTCGGAACTGGCCGACTGCTGCTCGAGCATCGGAATCATCGAGCGGGGTCAACTGCTGATGCACGGGCCGATTGAGGATGTTTACAAACGAATCCGCGGCAACCGCACGGTTGAGATTCGGTTTGTAAATAACATCGACGTTGGCATGTCGGTGATTCGTTCCAGCCCCTACTGCCGGCGCGTAGCCCTTGATGTGAACAGCTGCGTCGTCGAACTCGAAACCGACGACAAAGGGGTCGCCGAACTCTTGCAGCAATTGATTCACAACAAAGTCGAAGTCCGCAGCTTCGCCGAGAAAGATCCTTCGCTGGAAGATGTGTTTATGATGGTCACAAAAGGGCTGGTTTCGTAATGAGTTGGAGTTCCGGCTTCAGCCGGTCTTCATGCGAGCGAAAACGGGCTAAAGCCAGAACTCCAACGACTAAATCGCCACAATCAGCTCCAGTGTCGGCACAATCACTTGCTCCAAAAACCCCCGATGAAAAACCAGGCCCAGCGGCAAAAGAATAATCACCGCCGCATACACTCGCCCGCGCCAGCCGCGGCCTAATCCGCACCGCCTGCCAAACCGGCTCCGCTCGAAGAGGACGGCGATGAACTGCACGAAAAAGTAAAGCGTGGGCAAGCCGAGGCCCGCCTGGATGGTCGCCGACATCACCAGGTCATGCACCAGCCCTGAGAACAAGAACACCGCCAGCGTCGCCAGCCGCAAGCCGATTCTTTTCCGCAGCGGGCGGAAGACGAACGCATGGCCCACGGTATGAAAGGCCAGATTCCACCGCTGGCCCCAAAAATCGGTGAGGGAGGTGGCCGCGATCGGCCGATTCATGATCGGCTGAGCATCGACACCGCGCATTCGCCAGACGATAGAGATCAGGTGACTCACGCCGAACAGCAAGAATAGCGCGAGGCCAATCAGCCCGATCCAACCAGTTACGGCAGTCGAGACCTGGGTCGTGAAGCGTGCGACTCCAAAGATCAACAGCAAGCCGGACGCGGTCTTGACGATGGCCAGGATCACTTCGCGCGTCTCAGGTTGCGCGACCGGCCGACGCGACAGAAATGCCTCGGCATCCATCCCCGGCCAAAGGAACAGGTAGCACAGCGAATCGTTCAACGTCGCGGTGCGGACCGCCGCTGAGCCGGCGAACGTCAGCCATTTGAAACCTGCAAAAATCGCCCCCGCTAGCCCCCAGGCGAGCAGCCACGGTGGCCAACGGCCAGCCAGCATCCATACAAGCGACGGCAATACTACCGCCGGCAGCCAATGCAACAGGCGGTCAGATCGCGAGGTAGAAGTCGAAGTCGGTATTGAGCTAAAAAGGGAAGTCATGGTTTAGCGAAACTGGTAAGCAAATGCAGTGCCAACCTAGGCCGATGCAAAGTTGGGGTTGGGTGGGGGAATTGGACTGGTAGGAAAAGGGGAGATCTGTTTCGCTATGTTCTGTGATGATCGGGGTCAGGTTGACGACACAGGAGGCGGTCCATGGAAACGTCGCAGGAATGTGTGGCTGGGGTGG
>JAYTUF010000306.1:0-8236 GCA_043744755.1 Anatilimnocola sp. | reverse complement strand
TTCCTGAATCCATTCATCGCAGTCCATAATGAACCAAATTCCGGCACCCCAACGCAAGCTCAAAATCTCGCGTCAACGTCAACTTGGAATCAGCCTAGGTAAGCTCTCCATGCATTCGGGATGGATTGTCCGTCCCGATCGACGTTCCAGTTCCGCTTTCATGAAGGAGTACGCCATGCGTCACTGTTTCACCCTGTTCGGAGCCTTCGCGCTCTGCCTGCTCATTGGGGCCGCCGCGGTCGGGGCGGACGAGGAGAAGGTCCCGCTAGACAAGATCCCCAAGGCGGTGATGGACGCGCTGTCGGCCAAGTTCCCCAAGGCCAAGATCGACAAATGCACCAAGGCCAAGGAAGGCGACGATGTCGTCTACGACATCGAGTTCAAGGAAGGGGACCGCAAGTGCGAGGCGGACATCACGGAGAACGGCACCTACATCAACTACGAAAAGGCGATCGAGGCCAAGGATCTGCCCAAGGCGGTCCAGGAGGCCATCGAGAAGCAATACCCCAAGGCCACCAGGAAAGAGATCATGGAGGAAACGGAAGTGAAGGGCAAGGAGGAGAAGCTCTCTGCCTATGAAGTGGTTCTCGAGACGGCCGATAAGAAAGAAGTGGAAGTGCGCGTGTCTCCCGAAGGCAAAATCCTCGAAGACACTGGCGCGGAGAAGCCCAAAGATAAAAAATAGCCAGGTAGGTCAGGCATGTACCCACGCCTGACAAGGCCTGCCGGTAACGCGGGGGAGTAAGAATCGGCCCTGCATCGAAATCCGTCGCATTCCATCAGGCACGGGCGTTCCGTGCCTGGCCTACACGGCTGGAGGTCAATTGCAGCTCAGCCCCTCTCCCCGGGGTACCGAGGAGAGGGAGCAGGAGGAATCAAAACGGCGCATTCGCGGGCGAAGGCGCTGTGCAGAGCAGCTTCAGTGCATCTAGCGAGCGCGAGACATCCGTTGCCGAAACTTGCTGCCAGCCATCGGTTTTATGATGCAGGATCGCGAGCTTGAATTGTTCGAGGGCGTCGGCCAGGTCGTCGGGGAGCGTGGGCAGGTTTGCGAAGGGGCGAACCAGGTCGAGCGGTTCTGGCTCGCTCTTGCTGCCGGAGACGTCGCGATCGGCGAAGGACGTTCCGGTGGACGAATTGCGGCCAGCGTCGTCGCCGAAATCGGAGCCTTCATGTCGTGGGCCCGCTGGAATCTCGCCCTTCACATCTTCAAACTTCGTCGCCAGATCAGGCGGGGAATTGCGGGCTGGTTCAAAGTCCTCATCCTGTTCGCCGGTGATGACATCTTCCTGCCGCGGTTTATCGGCTGCGAGTGCGCCGAGCGTTTCCCAGCGCTGTTCGCGCATGCGGGCGACGGACCAGTTCTGCTGCACTGCCCCTTCGAGCCACATTTCAGCGTCCGTCCAGTCGAGGGCCGCTTGAAAGTGGCTCCAGAAGAGACCCGCGTATTCCTTCTGCGTGGGACCGAAACGCTGAAACACCCGCCGCAGCCGGCCGACGTGTTGCCCCGTGACGCCGCCGACGAGTCGGCCCCAGGCTTCATCGGAATATTCGGTGACGAGGGCCTCTTGAGCGAGCAGCGCTTGCCGCCAATCGAGAATGATCCGCCCCTTGTCCCAGTTCGTCGTGCTGACCAGGCGATTCCACTGGCCGACGAAAGGTTGCGACGCGGCGATGATTTCCGCGGTCAGCAACTCAGGCGTAAAAACCGCGGTACCGAGCGAAGATCCATCCAGTCGTTCCACGCGCAACCATCCTTCACAGAGCTTGCCCAACGGAAAATCGAAGGGCCTAACCTACCACGCGATGGAATCGCGCCCAGGGACAGCAGACCAATTTTGGAGAGAAGCAAGCCCGCCAAGCACTTGAGCGGGTCGGGTGGTGACGACTGCGTAGGGGATAAGGTGTCGGTAGCCGCGTTAGCCACAAAGCGGCAGGGGTCGGGTTACTAGCTCGGTCCCAGCGTCTGAATAATGGGTGCTCGTTCGCTCGCCATGAAGTTGCAACCCTTGTGCGAGCCATCGCAAAACGGCTTCCGCTGCGATTGCCCGCAGCGGCACAGCGCCACGGCGGGCTTGCCGGCCGCGATTTCGAACTTGTTGCCGTCGGCATCGACCACGGTGATCGGTCCTTCGACTAAAAACGGCCCGTTATCGCGCACGCGAATGGTGACGTCTGACATTTTGGTGTTCCTTTCCAAGCGGTTGAATGTGTTGCAGTGTAGTGTCGCCTTTCGCTTCGCGTAAGGACGTCCTTTCGCCTAAGGCGACTATTGGTAACTTTGCCAGAATGGGGCGTTGCGGGTAGACTTGGGTTACTGCTAGTTTCATCCTTCCTTCCATTCGGCGTCTTGGTTCATGCACTGGCGGCTGTTCCTCATCTTCAGTCTTTCAACCGCGTGGTGGCCAGCGCGCGCTAACAGCGCGGAGACAACTGATTCCGCCATTGTGAAAGGCTTCCTCAAATCCCACTGCCTCGCCTGCCACGGACCAGCCAAACAAGAGGCCAAGCTACGGCTGGATACGCTTTCGGCCGATCTCAGCAATCCCGATGCTGCTCGCAAGTGGGTCGAGGTCATGGATCAGCTCAACCGGGGCGAGATGCCGCCGGAAGATCGGCCGCGGCCTGATGCGATGCAGCAACAGGTGGTGGTGAAGTGGATTGCGGCGGAGCTGCGAACGGCGGAGCGAAAGGCTCGCAGCAGCGGCGGTCGCGTCGTGCTGCGGCGGATGAACCGGACCGAGTACGCGAACACCGTCCGTGATTTGCTGGCGATCACGTTCCTGCCCGGCGAAAGTCCCCTCGATTTTCTGCCCCCCGATGGCAAAGCCGATGGTTTTGACAAGGGTTCGTCGGCGCTGATGCTCGATCCGTCGCTGCTCGATAAGTATTACGAAGTCGCCCAGCGAATTGCCGCCCAGGCCATCGTCATCGGCCCGCCGCCGTTCGCGACGTATCGCAATCGCTTTGAACTGGAAGACACCGCCAAGCGGGGCTCGATTCGCTACATGTGTGCCCAGCCCGGCTTTCAATGCCGCGAGACCGATGTGGTGGTGATGGAAGGCGGCACGCGGTCGTTCGACGATTTGTTCTATCCCGGCACCAAACAAAGCGGCAGCCGTGGTAAACGAATACCCATCAAAGGGATGTACGCCGTCCGCGTGCGGGCCGCCGCGGACCAAGGGGGCCGTGATGAGCCGGTGATAATGCAGGTCGTGCGCGAAGGTGGCGGTGAAGGCGTGTTGCTCGAAACGATTGTTAGTGCGCCGGAGTCGGCGCCGCAGGTTTATGAGATCATCCTGCCGTTGGGGACCGATGGCGGCGAGTTCTCCGTTCGCATTGCGAAAGGGACCAAGTTCCGCAATTACAGCCAGGCCTTTGGCCACATGGAGCGGGCGATCGAGAAGGCCGGCAACGAGCAAGACTTCGCCGCGATCATGCGGACGCGCGGCCGAATGCTGGCCGAAGGCGTGCTCTCCGGCAGCGCTCCGAATCCCGAAGTGCTCGACCTGAAGAAAGTGCCCAAGCTGTTTGTTGATTGGATTGAAATCGAAGGGCCCCTGTATGAGCAATGGCCGCCGAAGAGTTATGAACTGGTGATGGTTCCTTGGAAGAACGCTGCACTCGACGCCAATTACGCGCGAGTGATTTTTACAAAACTTTTGCCTCGTGCCTTTCGCCGCCCGGTGACGACAGCGGAGGTCGATCCGTTCGTGAAACTGGTGGAGCAAGAGTTGGAATTGGGAACGAAGTTTGAAGAAGCGATCCGCGTTGGCCTGGCCGCGGTTCTCACCTCGCCGAACTTTATCTACTTATTCGAGCCAAGCACCGAGGCTCGGCGCACCTTGAACGATCACGAACTCGCTTCACGCCTGTCTTACTTCCTCTGGTCGAGCATGCCGGATGAGCAATTGGCTCAACTCGCGGCCACGGGGAAGTTAAAGGAACCGAAGACCCTCGTAGCTGAAGTTGAGCGAATGCTCAAGCATCGCCACAGCCGAGCGCTGGTCGAAGGATTCGGCTCGCAGTGGCTGCGGACGGACGAGTTTCGCAATTTCAAGCCGGATGAAAAGCTGTACGGCAACTACAACGACAAGCTGGGCGCGGCGATGGTCCAGCAAACGCAGGCTTTCTATGAGCATGTGCTGCGGAACGATCTGCCGGTGACGAACTTTCTCGATAGCGATTTCACGCTGCTCAACGAACGGCTGGCAACCTTCTACGGCATCGCGAATGTCACCAGGGAGGAGTTTCGCCCCGTGCCCTTGCCGGCGAATTCACCTCGCGGCGGATTGCTGGGCCAGGCGGGCGTGATGCTGCGCGGTAGCGACGGCAACCGGACCAAGCCTGTGACCCGCGGAGTGTATGTGCGCGAGGTGCTATTCAACGACCCGCCCGATCCACCGCCGCCGAATGTGGGTGAGATCGAGCCGAACATTCAGGGCAAGAACCTCACCGTCCGCGAGCGGCTGTTGCAACATCAACAGATCGAAGCCTGTGCCGCCTGCCATCGGGCCATTGACCCCTATGGCCTTGCTCTGGAGAACTTCAACGTCATCGGCCTGTGGCGCGATACGCAGGATGGCGAGAGCTTTCGCGGTCGAGAGCGGCCGGCCATCGATGCGAGTAGTAAGCTTCCCAATGGCGAGGCCTTTGCGAATTATGCGGAGTTCAAGAACCTGCTGAAGAAACAACACCCGCGTTTTCGTCAGGCACTCGCTGAAAAGCTATTGAGTTACGCACTCGGTAGACCCGTGGAACCGCTCGACCGGCCGACCATCGATCAGATGACCAGCGCTGCGACCGCCAGCGATGATTCGCTCCGCAGTTTGATTCAAGCGCTCGTAGCCAGTGAAGCGTTTCGTACCAAATAGTCGGCTTTCGCTCCTCGAAAGCACGTACTTTCGCGGAGCGAAAGACGACAATCAATCGAAAGACATTCAATGCCCAGTTCCCGCCTGCTCCTCTCTCGCCGCACTCTGCTCCGCGGCGCGGGCACGCTGATGGCCCTGCCCTATCTGGAAGCCATGATGCCGTCGTCCGCGCTCGCAGCACCGGCCGCGAAGCCACCGGCGCGAATGGGCATGTTCTATTTTGGCACCGGTATGAACATGCGGCAGTTCACGCCCGACGAGGAAGGGAAGGATTTCAACCTCACGCGGATTTTGAAGCCGCTCGAGCCGCATCGCGGACAGTTCACGGTGGTCTCTGGCACGTTCTTAGAGAAGGGTGGCGGCCATGACGGCGCTTATCCGTTCTCCACAAGCATTGCCAAGGATCAAAAGCAGGCAATTTCCCCCGATCAGTTGGCTGCCGAAGCGCTCGGCCGCGATACGCGATATGCTTCGCTGCAAATGTCGGTCAAGCGCGGCACGGGTTACGGCGAGCAAACGCTGGCCACCATTGCCTGGAACCGGCAAGGGGTGCCGCTGGCCGCCGAAAATGATCCGCACTTGTTGTTCGCGCGCCTGTTTCAGCCCGACACCGAGCAGCAACTGGCGCAGCAAGGAACGGAATTCCGCCGCCGGCAAAGCGTGCTCGATCTGGTTCGCGAAGATGCGAACAAACTGTCGAAGCAAGTCGGCAGCACCGACCGCGACCGGCTCGATCAATATTTCAACTCCGTCCGCGAACTCGAACAACAACTCGCCCGGCGGGTCGAGTGGTCTTCCAAATCAAAGCCTTCGCCCGATCCTGAGGGGCTGCGCGACTACAGCAAATCGCTCACGCCCGAAGGGGTGCCCGGTTTCTTCTACGATACTTACGCCAAGCTGATGTACGACCTGATCGCGCTCGCGTTACAAACCGACTCGACCCGCGTGGTGACCTATGTCGTCCGCACCGAACTGGCCGGCGGCGTCTATCCCGAGTTCGGAGTCTCCAAGGACTATCACGCCCTCACGCATCATGGCAACGACCCGCAGAATCTCGAAGAGCTGGCCAAGGTGGACACGATCTATATGAACCATTGGGCTTACTTCCTGGGCAAGCTGCGGGCGATCAAAGAAGGGGACGGCACGCTGCTCGACCGCACCGTGCTCGGCTTCAGCAGCGGCATGGGGATCGGCCATAGCAAGGACCTGCTCCCGACGGTGATCTCCGGCGGTAACGGCTTGGGCATCGAGCACCAGGGACATCTCAAGCTCGACAAGACCCCGCTCAGCAGCGTGTGGCACACGTTGCTCGACCGCGTGGGCGTTTCGCTTGCGGGGCAGTTTCAAGACAGCAAGGGACCGATCAAACAACTAATCAAAGCATGAACGCAGGAACTTCAACCGCCGTAATCCTCCTTGCCGCGTTTGCTGCTCACTGGGCAACCGCACAAGAGCCATTCGCGCGAGAAACCAACTCGCTGGGCATGACGCTCGTGCACATTCCGGCGGGTGAGTTCAATCGCGGGATGACCGACGATCAGAAGCTGCGCTCGAATCATCCGAACACGTTGGAGCAAGGTGCTGATCTGATCGATGAGCGCCCCGCACATCCAGTCAAACTCACGCGCTCGTTCTGGATTGCCACGCACGAAGTGACCGTGGCGCAGTTTCGCAAGTTTGTCGTAGCCACAGGATACAAGACGACAGCAGAAAAGACTGGCCGCGGCGCGCGCGCCTTTAACCCGGCCGAGAAAGAAGGAGTCAATCGCTTCGTGTTGAAACCCGATTGCACTTGGCAAAAGCCGGGCTTTGAACAGACCGACGATCACCCTGTGACCTGCGTCAGTTGGCAGGACGCGGTTGCCTTTTGCGAATGGTTGAGCAAAACGGAAGGCGTCGCCTATCGCCTCCCCACGGAAGCTGAATGGGAATATGCAGCGCGGGCGGGCAGCGACACGATCTATGCGGGCGGCGATGCTCCCGCGACGGTCTACGCCCACGGTAACATCGGCGATTCAGCTTTGGAGGCCGCGCATCCCGGCACGGTCAAACGCCAACATTTGACGCTCACACCGGAAGAACAAACTGACGGCGTCGTCTTCACCGCCCCGGTCGGCAGGTTCAAGCCGAATGCGTGGGGCCTGTTCGATACGCATGGTAATGTCTGGGAATGGTGTTCGGACAAATATTACGACCGCTATTACCCAGAACTGCATAAAGCGGCCCGCGACCCGCGCTCGGGCAAGCTGGCTATGACGATCGATCCACGCGGCCCGGAAACCACTCCGCAACATAAGTTCGGCGATTGGCGCTCGATGCGTGGCGGCAGTTGGTACACGGGGCCGATGGCCAGCCGGAGTGCGTCCCGCGCGTATGGCGAAGCCGGCGATGCCTTCTGCTATGCCGGCTTCCGCGTTGTTCGAGAAGCCGTTCGAGACAAACCGTGAACGTGCATCCTGCCACGCTCAGCGATGAGCAACTGCTGGCGTCGTGTTCATTGACATTCACTCGCCGCAGTGGCCCCGGTGGCCAGCATCGCAACAAAGTCGAGACGGCGGTCGTGCTGACTCACGACCCCACGGGCATCCGCGCCGAAGCGAACGAACGCCGCAGCCAGGCGCAGAATAAAACAATGGCGCTCCATCGCTTGCGTTTCGCGTTAGCGGTTCAAATTCGATTGCCGATCAAGCCGCAAGAACAACCTAGTGAACTCTGGCAATCGCGCGCAAGAGGTCGGAAGCTCAACGTCAGTGACGAACACGCGGACTGTCCCCAATTGCTCGCCGAAGCGCTCGACCGAATCGTCGCGCACGAATTCGATCTCACCACTGCAGCACAACGCTTGGGCGTTTCCACGACCCAGCTCGCGCGATTTCTGCAACAATCGCCTGTGAGTTGGAAATGGATCAACGAACAACGAGTTTTGCGCAACCTGCGACCGCTGCGTTAACATTGCCTTCGGCAGGAAATGAGTCGTATGTCCGACGCTGACCGGCAGAAATGGAACCGCAAATATTCCGATCCCGCCTTCGCGCCGCGGCAACCTTCGCCGGTGCTTGTAGAACTGGCCGAGCATCTGCCAACGCGCGGTCGGGCGCTCGACATCGCCGGAGGAGGCGGGCGTCATTCAATCTGGCTGGCGCAGCGCGGGCTGGATGTGACGCTAGCGGACATTTCCCAAACAGGATTCAAAGTCTCCCGCGAGCGAGCAACTGCCGCGGGCGTCACACTACAAACGCTCGAACTCGATCTGGCCGAACAAGGTTTGCCCGCTGGTCCTTGGGACTTAATCGTGTCCATCTGTTACTTGTGGAAGCCAACCCCAACTCTCGTTGCGGAATATCTGGCCCCGCGGGGACTAT
>JAYTUF010000305.1:0-2139 GCA_043744755.1 Anatilimnocola sp. | reverse complement strand
CACCCTCACCAAGGACGACAAGCTGGGGGGCTACTACTCGTTCGTCGAAGACTTCCGCCGCAATCGCATCTCCGCCACGCAAGCCCGCTCCGCCCGTTTTGGAAACGCCTGGGTATATACACCCGACGCAAAATGGCAAAGCGTGAACCGCGCCCGCTTCACCGCGGACGGTAATCCCAATTTGAACATCAACGCGGGACTGAAAGAAAAACTGTTCTTCCTCGCCACCGGCGGAGAGACCGCCAACAGCGACACACCGCTGAGCAAGCCCATCGAACTACCCGCCGAAGATCGTCAGCCACCCGCCGACCTGGTGAAACTGCTAACGCCTAAAACCTAGTGCATTACTTGCCCGGCTTCTGCCAGGGAACTTCCACTTCACCCGCCAACACGTTCGCGGCGCGCGCGGCGACGAACAGGTAATCGCCCAGGCGGTTGAGGTAACGAATCAAGCGGTCCGCGATGTGTACGCCGTCGATACTCGCCAAAGTGACCACGCACCGTTCCGCGCGACGGCAGACTCCTCTCGCGATGTGAATCGTGCAGGCAGCGCGGTTGCCGGCCGGCAAGATGAATTGCCGCAGCGGCGGAAGTTGTGTTTCGAGCGCGTCGATGGCGTGCTCGAGAGCGACAATGTTTGGCTCATCAATCCAGGCGGTGCCCGCTTTCGCGGGATCAGGCGAAGCAAGTTCCGCGCCGACGGCGAAGAGTTCGTTCTGCACGCAGGCCAGCGTGGCTTCGATGGCCGGCGGCAACGTTTCGCACCGGGCGAGGCCCAGCAGGGCATTGAGTTCATCGACCGTGCCGTAAGCTTCGATCCGGGGATCGTCCTTGCGGACTCGCGGGCCGCCATACAGGCCGGTTTCGCCGGTATCGCCGGTCTTGGTATAAATCTTCATAGGTTTTCGTTAGCTCGATCCTTCACACCTATCACTGGTTTAGCTCAATGCACCGATTTCAAAGTTTCGTCGCCATTTGTTTGACGGTTGCCTGCCTAAGCTCCGCGGCCGCTCAACCAGCGGCTGCGGTCCGCATAGCGGACCCTACGGAGTCGATTGAGAAAATACACTTGAGCAACATCCGGCAAATCACTCGCGGCATGACCAAGGCAGGTGAAGGATACTTTTCCCCGGACGGCAAGACGATTGTGTACCAGGCCCAGCCCCTCGACTATCCGTTCTATCAGATTTTCACCCAGACGCTGCCGGACGGAATTCCGCGGCGGATCAGCACGGGCCGGGGTCGCACCACTTGTGCTTACTTCTCGCCCGATGGCAAAAAGATTCTATTCGCGTCGAGCCATCTCGATCCAAACATGACCAAAACCGAAGACGACGAACGAAAGCAGGTAGCGGCCGACAAAGCGGCGGGCAAGCGGCCGCGGTACAAGTGGGATTTCGATCCGTACACCGACATCTTCGAGAGCGATTTGCAGGGGAACATCCTCCACCGGCTGACCGATGCGAAGGGCTATGACGCCGAAGGGGCCTACTCCAAAGATGGCAAACTGATTGCCTTTTGCAGCGACCGCGATGGCGACCCTGATCTGTATGTCATGAACTCCGACGGCAGCCACGTCCGCCAACTGACCGATTCCCCCGGCTACGACGGCGGGCCTTTCATTTCGCCCGATGGCAAGTGGGTGATCTTTCGCAGCGACCGCAAGAAGACCGAACACCTGCAAATCCATGTGATCGGCATCGATGGCAAAAACGACACGGCCCTGACCGACATCAACGGCGTTTGCTGGGCCCCCTATTGGCATCCTAGCGAGCCGTACATCATTTGGACCGGCGCTGACCATACCGATCCCACCGCCCGGCCCAATTACGACCTCTGGCTGGCGAAGTACCAGGTGCAGGAGGGGCAGTTCTCGATCGGCAAGCCGATCCGCGTCACCGATTTCGCCGGCGGCGACGTGCTACCCGTCTTCTCGCCCGATGGCAAGCAACTGATGTGGACCGCGTCTCGCGGCGAGGACCGCAGCAGCCAGTTGTGGATCGCCGATTTTGAACTGCCGCGGTGACGACTGCGCTTTGCGGCCACATGCGCAGCGCCCGCGGGGACAGCTATCCATCTGGAGAAGTTTTCGCCGCCGCAACTGGGGGCTGCGCTGCGCTTCGACCCCAGCCACCCGCC
>JAYTUF010000304.1:0-8247 GCA_043744755.1 Anatilimnocola sp. | reverse complement strand
GCTCGCCAGAAGGTAGGACACGACGATCTGAGGAAACTCCAACTGGACCTCAGAATTGAACCGAATCTGCTGCTTTAGCGCAGGTTCAAGCCGAGACACTAGTGCCTCGAACAAGCGGAGCGATTCTATCGTTTCAAGATCAGCGTCCGCCAACGCGTGGGCCATGATCCGAGGTATCGGAAGTGGTTCCAATTTCCGGTGCCTTTCAATAAAGCAGTGAGGACTGGAACAATGATATGGCGATTCTCTCGTGCTTACCAGTAATGTAGATCAGGAACCCCGACCCTGACACAATGGGCGTGGCCCCGCAAAGGACGAGAATTTGGCCGCACGGATGGTAAAATCACAACAACCCTGCTGCCACGCCCGCACCTTGCGACGCAGTTGCGGCATGAACTTGTCCATGCTCGCTTCGCGCAGCGCCTCATCGGCAGGGAACCAACGCACTTTGGGATCGCGAATTGCGTGCGGTGATTCCAAAAATTCAGGATGCATCGCCGTGCGATTGTCCCTATTCGGGGTCGGGGAGTGAATCGCGCAGGCGGCGCAGCTCGGGAAGTAAATCCACCATTCGAACCGCGACTGCGCTGTGAACGCGTTCGACGTCCACGCGATCATAGGCATGACTAACTCGATCTCGCATCCCCGCCATCTCTCGCCAAGGAACTTGCGGGTTCGCCGTGCGAAATGCCTCCGAAAGCCGTTTGCTCGCCTCGCCGATAATCTCGATCCTGCGGATGATTGCGTCCAGGTTGTGAGTATCCTGGGCCAGTTCGTCGCGCGACTGTGAGCCGAGGTAGCGAATCGCCAGTTCGAATGACTCCACAATGTCCTGGACGAACGCCTTGTCACGCGACATAAATGGTCCTTGCCGTCCTCAGGATGTGGCCCCGGCGATAGGGATTCGTGCTTTGCAGCACGCCGTTCCAATCGACCAGGTCCACTCTCCGATCCAGCAACTGGGCAAGTTCCTCTTCCATGTCCATAAACTTGCTCATCCAGGGGCCAGCATCGTTGTCGATGAACCGCACCAGAAAATCCACGTCGCTCCGCCCCGGATCGAAATCCTCTCGCAAGGCAGACCCGAACACGGCCAACTCGCTCACGCCGTATTGCCGGCAGACCGTCGCGATTCCTTCGAGCGGAAGTTCGATCCGCAGTTGTTCCGGCTGACTCACCATCGCTGCACCTCAAGTATGAATCGCATCATCCTACCTTGTTTCGCAATTGATTTGAAACGGCGCAGGGCTGATGCCCGCAGTTCCCTTCAATCACAAATTTTACATATTCAAAACGCCAACCGCATTCCGCTTACTTCGTGCGCGGCTCTTACGATCACAGGCCTGGCGCGCACAGACCTGGAGGTCTGTGGCCACGCGCGTTACGCACAACTGCCGCCGTCTTCGGTTTTGGTGACGACGAAGCCTAGCTCTTCGATCATCTTGTAGTCAGCCGAGGGGGCCTGGCCCTGGGTGGTGAGATAGTCGCCGACGAAGATCGAGTTAGCGGCGTAGAGGCCGAGGGACTGGAGAGAGCCGAGGTGGAGTTCGCGGCCGCCGGCGATGCGGAGTTCGCTGCGGGGGTTCACCAGGCGGAACATGGCCAGGGCTTTGAGGCAGTAGCGGGGCGTGAGGCGGTTGTTTTGCGCGAGGGGCGTGCCGTCGATGGCGTTGAGGAAGTTGAGGGGGATCGATTCGACGCCCAGGTCGCGGAGTTCGAAGGCCATCCGCACGACGTCGAGGTCTTTCTCGCCCATGCCGATGATGCCGCCGCTGCAGAGCTTGAGCCCGGCGGCCCGCACGGCTTGCAGCGTATCGACGCGGTCTTGATAGGTGTGCGTGGTGCAGACTTCGGGATAGAACTCCCGGCTGGTGTTCAGATTGTGGTTCACCTTGTCCACGCCGCAGGCCGCGAGCCGCTGGGCCTGTTCCGGCGTGAGCAGACCCAGGCAAGCGCAAACGTTTAGACCATATTGTTGCTTGATCTCCGGCACGATGGTTTCGACCGCGCGAATCTCGCGCTCCGTCGGTCCGCGGGCGGAAATGACAATGCAGTAGGTGCCGCTGTTTCGTTCCGCGGCCGCCTTCGCGCCGGCTAGGAGCTTGTCGCGGCTGAGCAAGTTGTACTTGGGAATCTCGGCTTCGCTAACGCTGCTCTGCGAACAGTAGTGGCAATCCTCCGGGCAGAGGCCACTCTTGGCGTTCATCAAAAAGTAAAGCTGCACCGTGTTGCCCCAATACCGGCGGCGAACCTGGTACGAGGCGGACATGATGTCCAGCAGTTGATCATCCGGCGCTTGCAAGATGGCGAGCGCGTCGTCTTCGGTCAGCTTGTAGCCGGCGAGGACTTGCCGTGCGAGGTCGGACCAGTCGGTTGCCAGTTCTATCGAATTCAGTTGGATCATGCGAGTCTCAGCGTGGGTCGTCGGCTAGGCAGCGAAGGGGATGTCGATCAAGATGAACGTCGCCTTTCGCTCCGCGAAAGAGCGTTCTTTCGCGGAGCGAAAGACGACAATCGATTTTAACGTCAGGCGGATACTTGTGTTAGGCCAGCACTGGGTCAGATACGGCGTGATGGGGCAGGTCTCGCGGTTCGGCGCGAGCGACGGCCTGCGGTACGCCCGCGGCCACCGCGTGATTTGCCGGACCGAACGGGGCCTGGAAGTGGGCGAAGTCCTCTCGCCTGTGAATGAAGAGTCGAATGGCCGCTTCGTCGGTTCGACCCCGGGCACGATCGTCCGCCGCGTGACGGTTGAAGACGATCTGCTCCTCGCCCGCCTGGAACGGAACCGCCAGCAAGCCTTTCTGGACTGTGAAGCTCTGCTCACTCAGCACGATATCCCCGCCGCTTTGGCCGAAGTGGAACTGCTGTTCGATGGCCAATCGCTGCTGTTCTATTTTCTCGGCGACACGACGCCGGAGATCGACGAACTGACGGCAGAACTCGCGGCCACCTATGCCGCGGGCGTGCAGTTTCACAAATTCGCCGACCTGCTCACCGCCGGCTGCGGCCCCGGCTGCGGCACGCCGGAAGCAGAAGGCGGCGCCTGCGGCACCGGCCCCGGCGGCGGCTGTGCGGGCTGTGCGGTCGCGGCGGCGTGTAGTCCGAGAGTTCATGCGCATTGACAAGCTGGTAGGGGTCGAACGAGCAATTCTGCCCGGCGTTCCGTGGGCCGCCAGTGCTGACTTGCAAAACAATCCAGCTATTCGGACGATGGCCCAAGCGATATTCTGGCAGGGCGCGGAGTTTTCTTTCCGCGCTCCCTTTCTCAAAAGTGATCGTTCCATGAGGACTCGAATCTGGCAACTCGTGCTGCTCATGGTGGTGGTGGTTGTCGCCGCCAGCGCCTGCGGGCGACTTGCCAATCAAGGGGTTCCGGGGAAGCCGCCAAGTGCTCCGCAGGCCAATTCGCCGCCCGCAACTCCTCGGGGGCCAGTCGAGGCGGGGCCGCTGATGGCGGACGAGATTGACTATCAGTTGGCCATTTATTACTTGCCGAAACCGCAGGGAGACCCGCTGGCCAAACTCACGGAATTGCTCAAGAGTTCTCCAGTGCCGTTTGAACAAGTGGAAAGCATCACCGGCAAGGTTACCACGCCCCACATCTCCGCCTTCTTGAAAACAAACCTGGGCAATTACGCGCCTGCCGATCTCGACTCCCTCAGGTACTTCGGTCGCGGGCTCGCGCGCGAACAGGCTGAGGCTCTGCAGCAGAGCGCAGCAGTCCTCCTTGTCGATTTTAGCTATCCGCGCGAATTCGTCTGGACCGGTTTGCGTGCTTCCACCAATCTGATGCACGAACTGGCCATCGAAACCGGCGGCCTGCTCTGGGACGAAGCGACGCGCGAGACTTTCACGCCCGCAGCCTGGCAAGAGCGGCGGCTGGACGATTGGACGGATCAGATTCCCGTAATCGCCAACCACACGACGATCCACGCCTATCAGAAGGACGAATACGTCCGGGCGATCACGCTCGGCATGGAAAAGTTCGGCTTGCCCGAAGTTGTCGTTGATAACTTCCCGTGGTCGCTGCAACGGAACATGGGGCACGTTATCAACCTCTTCTCGCAAGCCATCGCCGAAGGGGCCGAAGTGCCCCGCCCCGGCGAATTCGATCTTGACCTGCGCAGCATCCAGAACGCCACCGTCCGCGAACCGCAGGTCGCTTCGCTTAAGGACAACGCCACCGGCCTTGCACTCCTCTCGCTCCGCAAGGGAACTTGGGAAGAAGGCGACCCCGTGAATTTACTCATCGAGATCACCTTCGACCGCGGCCAAGGTCCCGACGCATTCGCTCGGCAGGAGCAGGTTCTAACGGCCGCCTTTGGCAGCGAAGACAGCGTCACCCGAATACGCCATGACAAGGCCCTCAAAGCGGCGTCGAAGAAAGCTCGCGAACAACTTCCCAAGCTGCGCGCCGAGTTCAATCAAGGCCTCGCCCCGGGCGAGTTCATCCAACTCAAAGCCCCGTTCGCCACGCCGGATGGCGGCCAAGAGTGGATGTGGGTCGAAGTCGCGTCTTGGAAAGGGGACAATATTTCTGGCCTGCTCAAGAACGAACCCTTCAACAATCCCACCCTGCACGCCGGCCAGCAAGTGCAAGTTTCCGAGTCTAAAATTTTTGACTACATGCGCAAACACGCCGACGGCACAAGCACCGGCAATGAAACCGCGAAGCTGAGCGAGGCGCAGGGAAAGTAGCTCAGTGAGGTAGGTCAGGCATGGAGCAGCAGCCTGACCTGCGCGATGCTTAACAACTGCTTGACAACTAATCACTATATGCGTAACATACGTGCAGCGATCATTGGCAAGTTGAGTTAGCAAATGGGGCCTGAGGCCGTGCTGCGGGGACGGTTATCGGGGCTATTAAGTTGGGCAGTGCCGGACGACGCATCACCCGTTGGAGTTATTATCAGAGTGTTTCACGAAATCGTTATCAAGTGCTGATAGGTTGTCGTTAAAGTGTTTACGTCACTCGGCTTCGGGAGGCTCGGGTTTCGGCGAAAATGGTGCGCGAACTGTTATCATCGGTACTCATCTCGCCGGATCGAGTTGAATACTAATAGGACGTATTCGGTCCCTCGCTGCGGCCGCGTCGCCAATTGCGGTATTGCAAAGTGCGATCTATCATTTGCCCAGCATTGAAGAGCACACGATGATCCCTGATCGGCTCGGCAGGCCGCTGGTGAGCGGCGGGCGCGTGGTGCATGAGATGCCGATGTAACTGGAGCCCGACTATTTCGTGGCGGGGCGGCAGTATTCGTCGAACGTGACGAGCCGAATCTGCGCGGAGGCCAGGTGATTGCCCACTTCGTCAATGCGGCGGCGGTCTTCGTTGGAGAGGGTCCAGTTCACCAGGTGCTGTGTACGCATTTCCAGTTTGCGGAGCGGATTTACCTGAATGACCCGCTCGACGCGCGTGGGAATCAGCCCCTGCTTAGCGAGGGCGTCGTTGACTTCCAACCGGGCGCCGGCCGGGAGATTGCCGGTGCGGACCGAGTTCAGCCGGGCATACCAATCGGCAAAGTACTTGTAGTCTCTGGCCGCGCCCGGCTGACGCGCCGTCTCGGCATGCACGGTGTAATGAATCAGCTTGTCGGTGAACGTGAGTTGCTTGAAAACGCTGCCGCCCTTCGTGGTCATGTCTTCGGTTTGCGTTTGAAATGAGGGCTGGGCTGCGGCCGCGAAGACGGGGTTGCTGGATTGGATCGCGGCGGTTTGCAGCGTGACGGCTGCATCGAGGAGTTCTTGCGTCGTCATGCTCGCCCGCACCTGGCGTTTGACATCGAGCAGCGTGAGGATGCCGCGGCGGGGTTCAAACACGGTGAACTCATTGAACTCGGCGGGTTTGGTGAGCAGAAAGTCATAGATCTGCCCGTTCGCAAAAATCGTCAGCGTTTCGACGCTGGGTTCCTTCTCGCTGCCGACGAACATTTCCGTGTCGATCCGAAAATCTTCCGCCGCCGCCGGCGCGGTTGAGAATGCGCAGTAAGCGGTGAGCGAGAAAGCCACAGTCAGCAAGATCGGGGCGCAGCGCATGACAGCATCCTCGGCAAGAAATGGAATCGGCCTGGCGCGGCGGAGGTTACGCGAAAAAACTGCTGGTGCCCAGAGCATTTTGGTGGCCCGCAAACCGGCAAACCGGCAAACCGGCGAGTCCATCTCGTCCGTAGCCGATGCCGTCGCCGTCGACGGCATCGGCAACGCCCGACGATCGAGTCAATACTGGAGAAACTGCAGAAGGTTAGTAAAGTCGCGCCGAATCAATGGACTGCCTGCTGCCCAGCGCACGCTGACGTCAACCCAAGCTTGTCGATCCATCGTGCAACAGACGGCAAACTGCTCTTTCACTGCCACGTCGGCTGCGAAGTGGAGGAAGACATCCTGCCGGCACTCGGCCTGGAATGGGGGGACATCGGCGGTCAAGGTCCGTTGCCGGGCAGCAATCGAGCTTCGTCTCTTTTGACTTCGCGGAGCGCAAAACCCCAACCGACGGACCAGAACCCGCAGCGGCCGAAGGGGATTCCAGTCTCACCCACCTTCGTGAACGCGCCAGGTGCGAAGCGGGATTGGGCATATATTGCAGGACAAGCAATCCGGCGGCTGACGGCGGCTAACCTGACCAATTTGGCCAAACAGATCGGAATCCCTGACTGGGCGCTGAAACAGATCCAGGTTGGCGTCACGCAAACGCAGGAAGAGACCGTCTACACGTTTCCCGAGTTCGACGGGAATGGGCACATTACAGGCATGTCGGTCCGGTTTGCGGATGGCAAAACAAGCTGCATCCGGGACAGTCATCGAGGCCTGACACTGCCGAAAGACTGGCAGAACGGTGACGGCCCGATCCTGATCGCCGAGGGTGCGTCCGATACTGCGGCGCTCGTCGCCATGGGCATCGCAGCGGTCGGGCGCCCGAATGCCCGCGGAGGCATCGAGCCTCTATTGCAGCTGCTGCAGTCCGTCCCCATTGAACGTGAGATCATCGTGCTCGGGGAGTTCAACCCCAAGCCCGATGGCAGTTGGCCGGGCAGGGATGGGGCGTTGCACGTTGCCCAGACACTCGCTGATGGACTCCATCGGCCCATCACGGTTTCGCTCCCTCCCAGCAAAATAAAGGACGTGCGGGCATGGAGGGCTGACCAATGCTCCAAAACATGAATGGCCAGAAAATGAACGGCCACGCCGGTCCCAGCATGCGTGACCGAATTCTGGGACAGCGGCTGCTCAGTAATTTGCGTCCGATTCAAAAAGTCGTCCAGCCCCGTCCGCGAGGTCGCGATTTGCGCCTCATGGACTCGGCGACGTTTTTCGCGACCGATTTTCATCTGTCATGGCTCGTGCGGCAAGTGCTGGTTGACCGCCAGCCGATGGTCGTTGGGGGGCCTAAAAAATCGCTCCAGACGAGCCTGCTCGTGGATCTGGGCCTCAGCCTGGCCGCCGGCACCCCGTTCCTTGGACGTTTCGCCGTTGATCAACCGCGGCGTGTGGGGCTGTACTCCGGAGAGAGCGGTCAGGCAGTCCTGCAGGAAACCGCCCGGCGAATCGCCGTTGCCGAGCAGCTCATCACTGCGAATGACAGTTCCGGGCAAATCAACGACCCAGTCGCGAGCTTTTGTCAGCACAAAGTCGAAAGTCTGTTCGACTGGAATCGCTAATCTGCGGACCTGTGCGATAGTCGGCCGTAACTTCGGTGTGTCGGACCGAAGCAACTTCTTGAGTGTGTCCCACGGCAGGCTTCGCCGGAACTCGCCCCTAGCGTGTCCGCATTTCAAAACGGACTGGGACATTGAGCATCGCCGGCGGCGGTGGCAGCGACACGCTAGTCGGCCGCACTGGCAACGACATTCTGATCGGCGGACTGGGCGCCGATTCCATTAATGGATACGAGGGCAACGACCTGCTTTTTGGCGGCGACACGACGAACAGCGCCAGTTCCACGGCCGGCGATACGAACGACCTAGCCTTGATGGCGATGCTCGCGACCTGGAACGCCTCGTGGCCCGCAGGGATCGCCACGGCCGTGTCGGCAGGCAACGATAGTTCTCCCGATTCGTTGCCTGCCAACACCGGCGATGATGATTGCTATGTTGGCGCGAACGATTCCTTTGGCGACTTCGGACTCCCCTTCATGGGCACCGATCGGTTTTTCAGCACCTAAATCGCTCATTCGCGAACTTGCAATTTTGCCATCTGAACCGCCGGGGAGTCAGACGAAGTTGAACAAACTCGAACCACTGGAAAGTG
>JAYTUF010000303.1:0-2151 GCA_043744755.1 Anatilimnocola sp. | reverse complement strand
GGTTGTCCCAGATTTTCTGGAACATGGTGCGGGGCTGGTTCGGGGCGGTCATGGCACTGCTGGAAAAGTAAGAAAGAATGCGAGACTAACCCTCTAATATAGCCGCCGTGGGAACAGACCTCCAGGTCTGTTCGTGGGAGGGCGAGGCTCCTGCCGAGCCGCGCGGCGGATTTCATGTCGGATCGCGGTTCCCGGCTCCGCAGAAGCGTCGCCTTCCCAGGGATCTAGTGCTGAGCTTGCGGCAATTTATCGATGCCCAGCCGCTTCATCTTTTTGTAGAGCGTGGTGCGATTGATGCCGAGCGCATCCGCGGTGGCGTTACGGTTCCAGCGGTTGTTTTCCAACATGCCGATGATGATCGCTCGCTCGGGCGCGGTCATCGCTTCCTTGAGCGCCTTGCCGGTGAGTTGATCGAGCGCGACCGGTTGCCCAGCGGCAATCTGCGGCGGCAGATCCTCCAGCGTGATCTTATTGCTGCGGCCCAGCAGCACCGCCCGCTCGATGGTGTTCTGCAACTCGCGGACATTGCCGGGCCAATTGTAGCGCTGCATCGCCTGCATCGTTTCTTCGGTAAAACCTTCCGCGGGGCGGTTCGCTTCCTCGCAAGTCTTCTGCTGGAAGTGAGCGGCCAGCAGCGGAATATCGGCGATGCGTTCGCGCAGTGAAGGAAGTTCGATGTTGATCACATTCACGCGATAGAACAGATCCTGCCGGAACCGACCGTCGGCGACCGCTTCTTGCAGGTCTTCGTTCGTGGCCAAGATCACGCGGGAATCGACTTTGATCGTCTTGGTGCTGCCCACCGGCTCGAAGTGAAACTCCTGCAACACGCGCAGCAGCTTGACTTGCAAGCTGGGTGACGCAGTGCCGATTTCGTCGAGAAAGATCGTCCCCTTATCGGCCTGCGTGAACTTGCCGACTTTATCGCCGACCGCGCCCGTGAAAGAGCCGGCAGCATGGCCAAAGAGCTCGCTTTCGAGGAGCGCTTCGGGCATGGCACCGCAGGCCACTTCCACAAACGATTGATCCCGCCGTCCGCTGCGGCGATGAATGGCTCGCGCCAGCAGGCTTTTGCCCGTTCCGCTCTCGCCGGTGATCAGAACTGTCGCCCGGGTGTCCGCAATGCGATCGACCATGTCGTAGACGCGCTGCATGCGGTGGTCGTGACCGACAATGCTCTCCAGTCCGAACCGCAAATCGAGTTGCGCCTTGAGTTGCTGATTCTCAACCAAGACGCGATTCTGCGAGAGCGCCCGCTGAATCGACATCTCCAATTCTTCATCGATGAGCGGTTTCGTGAGCAGGTCGAAGGCTCCGGCGCGAAGCGCTTCAATACCGGTCTCGATGGTGCCATATCCTGTCAGCAGCACGACCATCAAATCCGGGCGATTCTGCCGGCACCACGCTAGCACCTCAAACCCGTCGCCATCTTCGAGGCGTATATCTGCCACGACGAGCTCGAATGTTTCTTTCCGGAGCAGCTCAAACGCCGCCGCACAACTTCGAGCGGTCAGGACAAAATACCCCTGTTCGCGGAGCCACCCGGCCATCGAGTCGAGCAGGTGGGAATCGTCGTCAATCAGCAGCAGTCGGCCCGACCTCATAGGTGACGCGTCCCAGGGAGCAAGTGGAGTGGCATTGGCGGAAAATAAGTTGAAAAACCGTAAATGTCGTTGCGATCTACCGCAGAAGGCCGCGAGGGTGGATGTTTAACCCTTGCTCCGATCTGTCGCGTTGCCGACAATACAGTCGTCCGAGGGATATGTAGGTTGCAACCACGTGTTGGTCAAATCGCACGCCAGTTGTTGAATATTCTCAACAGAGTTTGTGCAGACTGCGCGATCGGCGCTAACCACTTAGCTGCCTTGTAATTCGGCGATCGAACGGGTTTCGGCGAAAAATCCGGTAAAACCCGCAAAAGCCTGGACTGGACCCCGCTGAAAGCATAGGATAGGTAGACGGAATAGCCGCCTATTCCTCGTCTGACCGATTTACGAGTGCAAGATTTATTTTTAAGATTTGTGGCTGTCTGCCTTCAGTCGCATTAATCGCCCTTCGTCGCGCCCTGTTGTTCGCATCCCAGCCCTCGGGGCATTTTAACCAAGTTTCAAATTACTCATTTTAGGTAGGGGGCCGTGAAGGACCGCTTAT
>JAYTUF010000302.1:0-8293 GCA_043744755.1 Anatilimnocola sp. | reverse complement strand
CCCGCAGGTCGCGACCGGTGTTGAGCGCGATCCGAAAAATCCAGGCCTTGAGGTTTTGCACCCCTGCGACCTGATCCTGATGCTTCCAACACTTGAGGAACGCTTCCTGCAAGGCATCGCGGGCGTCTTCCACATTTCCCACCAGGTAATACAACGTGCCCAGCAGCTCGGACTGATGGAGCGCAAACGCGTCCTCCAGCTGCCGAACCGGGCGCGTAGCCGGCTGGACCGCCGTATCGCTGCTCACAGCTTTGCGGGATTGGGGTGCCACACTCATGCCTTCTTAACGTAGACGACGCGCCCAGGGGTTTTGATTTGTCGCCGCAGCGTTTTTTAGCAGAAACCGGGGGTCTGAGGGGAGTGAAGTTTTGGCGCCGTAAGGATTTAGCGGGTCAGGGATCAGGAGTCAGAAGGTCAGGTGGGCAAATCTCCTTGTCGCCCACTCTCCCCCTCTCCCGCTCTCCCTTTCGCCCCTTCCCGTACCTTCTGTCCGTGAATAAACCGCACCATCTCATCCGGCAGGGGCGCTTCAAACCGCAGCAATTCGCCCGTCTCGGGATGCTCAAACGCCAGTCGGCGGGCATGCAAGGCGATGCGGGTCGCGGGCCAGTGGCGATGCCGGGCTACTTCGGTCAGATAGCGTGGGTCGCCCAGCACCGGATGTCCCTCTTCGGCGAAGTGGACCCGGATTTGATTCCGCCGGCCGGTCTCCAGCCAGATCGACATCAGCGTCGTATCGTGCAAGTGCTCGCTGACTTTGAAGTGAGTAATCGCCAATTGACCGACTTCTTCGTCGTCGGTCGAATAACGATTCAAGTCCCGGTCGGTCGCGAGCAGACTGCGAATCGTGCCCTGCGGCTTCTTCATATGCCCCGCAACGATGGCGATATACTCCCGCTCCGGTTTGTGCAGCGCGAACTGATCGCGAATCGCCTGCGAAATCTCCAAGCTCTTGCCAAACGCCAACAGTCCCGACACGCCCCGATCCAGCCGATGAGCATTGAAGGCCGCCCGCACATGGCTGACGTGTCGCGCATACTCGCTGACCTTATCGAGCAGCGTGTTGGTCTCGCCCCGCTTGGTGGGAACGGTCAGCAGGTGGGCGGGCTTGTTAACGACAATCACGTGCTTGTCTTCAAAGACAATCTCAAACCCCAAGTTCTTCCGCGGCTTGTTGAGCGGATGATACCGCTGGCTCGCATGATAGGTCAGCTCGACGCGATCCCCGGCCAGCAACCGCCGCGACGCATCCGGGCAGGCCAGCCCATTCACCTTCACACAACGATGATCGAACAACCCATTCACCTGCGACTTCGACAACCCACATAGGGCTTGCACCGCGCGATCTACCCGCTCACCGGCGTAAGGGGATAAGTCGTCAAGTTCCAGGTGTTTGATAGTGGCGGGCATTGCGGTGGCGTCTTCCGAGTTGGCGAGCATCCAAGCTCCCATTGTATCTCGCAACGTACCGTGCTGTGTCCCTACACTAATCTTCATCACTCCCGCTAAACCCACCGGGGCTCCATCCACAGCACCCAATTCAGCCAGGTTGCGACATGGATCGCTACGGGGATCAAGACGGCGAGAAACACGCCGATTGCGAGCGCCAATTGCCAACGTAAGGGCGTCAGAATCAGCGGGGGATAGTTTCGTCCGTCGGCCGAGCGGAACAGTCGCCAATAGCAGCCCAGCAGAATCCAAAAGCTGAGGATTGAGAATTGAAACGGCGGCCAATACCACTCTTCCCACCAAGGACTGAAGTCTAATTCGCTGCTGAACCAAGATCGCACGCCGTCAGCAATGAAACTCACGAACGGTCCCAGCGTGCCAACGCCGAGAATCGCCAGCGAGTACCAACGCTCATGGGCGTAACCGCCAAACGGACGTCGCCAATTTAGCACCTGCGAGCTCTCGAAATTGACGCGCGAATCTCGCAAGAGGACAAGCGTTGTCGTTACGACTAACAGCGCAAAGACTAGCGCTTCATTGGCTAGAAAATACGGGCGATAGGAATTCGAACTCAGTGACCGAAATGGCTGAATACTCCACAGCGTTTGATGGGCCCAGATGGTGGCGCAAGTCAGGCCAGCCAGGCCGAAGATTGCCAGGATGCTGATGAGCCAGCGAGCCCAGTGCGAGCGCACTTGGAGGCTGAGCCAGCCGGCGACGATCACCCCCCACAGCGTTCCCGCAGCCATTGGAGCCGCGAATTGTAACTGTTGCCGCTGGGCGAAATAGAATTGATAGTCATGTATCGCATGCCCGCTACGGCGTGACGGCTGCGCTAACTCCACGCCACGAATTGCCATCTGCGCCAGAATCTCGATGATCGACCACTCCGAAATCAAGATGAACGCGAATGCACAGCCCAGCGAAAGCCCGGTAATGGCCAGGCACCTGCGAACCGACGATTGATAGTTGATGGGCTGCTTGCGGGGTGGTTGCAAGGCCACAAAGACAATGACGTGCCAACCTGCCGATGGTAAATCTGCGATTCCATATCCAATATCGGCGACCCTGAAGTACTGAAAGTTGCAATGTTGAACGATGTTCTCCACGAGAAACAAGACCAGCAGGCTAGCCGCGACGAGCCGCCAAAGTTGTTCCCACACGATGCGGTTGCAACCGGCCGTATCACTCACCTCTCCTTTCGCCCGACGTAGATCAGCGACCTGGGCAACCAGTCCCGTAACCATGAACATCGTGGCCACCGCCTGCCAAGGATCGCTCCAAACCGTACCCTCAAAGTTTCGCACGCCCAGAAATACCGCGATGCCTGAAATGCACAGGAAAATCGCGCTCAACGAGAAGCGAAAATAGTTGCGCACTGACCAAGCAAGTACGCGCGGTTGCGGATCAGTGGGTGGCATCGTTACCAATTCTATTGTCGTCCCCCGCCTTCTAACAGCGTATCGCGACCAAAAGAGCCGCGCACGAAGTAAGCGGTGCCTCGTTCTCCCCCTTACTTCGTGCGGGGCTCTTTGTCCTACAATTCACTCATGCCCCCAACTCCACCATCCCGGCCGCTGTGGCAGTTCTCACTGCAGAGCCTGATGGTGGTCACGATTCTGCTGAGCCTGGGCCTGGGCATCTATCGGCAGAACGGCGTGCGAGCGCTGGCCACGTATTGCCTGCTGCTGTTCGCGGTCGGGCCCTGGTTTGCTCACCTGGCCAGCGAATGCCTGCCAATCCGCTCGCTGGCCCTGCGGAAGACGGTGGCGCATGGCCTGCTGCTGGTGCTATTCGGCCTGGGCTTGTGGAGCTCGCACAACTGGCGGCCGGTGCTCGATAGCTGGCTCGCCGCCTGGCTGCTCCCCGCGGCGCTCGTGCTGTGGGTGCCGCAATACCTGGCGTTCTTCGTGGCCCGGCGGGAGGAGTGACTTGTCGCCGCGAAGTTCGCAGTGGATAATCAAACGTTATGCAACCGACACAAGAACTGATCGACGATATCTACCGCGAGAAGGTAGAACGCGCCCGGCAAATGCCCTTCGATGATAAACTCCTCGGCGGGCTATTCCTATTCGCCAATGAATGTAAACTTGCAAAAGCTGGATTGCGAGCTCAGTTTCCCGATGAGACCGAAGCGGAAATCCAGCGCCGCCTCATCGCCCAATTTGACTTGCTGGAATCCCTTGAGCCGCAAGCATGGACTAACATCCCCGCGTCAGAAGCGTCCTGGATGCTATAGTCCTGGCGCAAGTTTTGGGACATTAAGCATGGAACCTACTCAAGAACTGGTGAACCAGATTTTTCGCGAGCGCGTATTGCGTGCCCGGCAGATGCCGCCGGAAGAAAAACTGTTTGCGGGTGCAGACTTGTTTGCTTACGCGGCCGAGATCACTGCAGCCGGCATTCGGCATCAGCATCCCGATGCAGACGAGCAGCGCGTGCGAGAGATTCTGAACGAGCGCTTGGAACTTCGCAATCGCCTTGAGGCAACGCCGTGGACTTAAAGACTGCCGTTGTTGCCCTGATTGAAGGACTGAACGCCGAGCAGATCGAGTACATGCTCGTAGGTTCGTTTTCGACGAATTATTACGGGATTCCGCGCTCCACCAAGGACGCGGATTTCGTGTTGCAATTGCCCAGCGATGGCCTGCAGAGAATTCGCAGCCGCTTGCGAGGTCAGTTCGAGTTTGATCCGCAGATGACTTTCGAGAGCGTCACTGGGACGCAGTGTATTCGTGTGCGGGTGCCCGAATCGTCATTTATATTGGAGCTGTTTCGCCTCAGCCGAGACCCTCACGATCAGTCGCGATTTCAACGCAAACAAGCCGTGAAATACTTGGACCAATCGGTGATCTTGCCAACACCAGAAGATGTGATTGTCACCAAGATTCGCTGGGCAGAGAGCCAGAATCGCACCAAGGATCGGGAAGACGCGCGCGAAGTAATTGCCGTTCAGGATTCCAAGCTTGATTGGACCTACATTTACCATTGGGCTGATGAGCATCGAACCCGCGATTTGCTCGACCGGCTCCGTCAGAGTGTTGTTTGATCACGTTGAATTCCCTGCACTTTACCGCAGCATTCTTCCCCGCGCTCGGCTAGAATTACTTTCTCAGAATCCCTCTCCTGACCCCGCCTTGAAGTATCATCCCGCTTTGTCTCGGATGCCGGACTATGCGCTGCTGGTTGCTGTTCATGTTGTCGCTCTCGTTGATGGGCCTGGGACTCGTTGCCCGACTGCACGCCGCGGAAGGCGAGCGATTCACGCTGTCGTTTCAAGGCGGAACGAGAACCGCCATCAATGGCCTGGAAGCCTGGCCCATTCCCAGCAGCACGTCCAAGGCAAAGATCAACAACCGTGAGGTCTTTGCCGGCCGCGAGACGGTCCGCTTGATTCGCGATTCGGACGCCAAGGTTGAGTCGCTGGCTCCGCTGGTGGTCCTCGCCAACGGCGATGTGCTGAATGGCTTACCGCGGCAGCTCGCAGTGCCCGATGGTCGGCAAGGACAGCCGCAGCGGGTGCGGCTGCAGCTCGATTCGCCGCTGATGCCGCTCGATGGCACCGGCGTGAGCGTGCGGACCGACCGCGTGCAGCGGATTATTGGCCTCGATTCGCGGGTGCGAAAACCGGCGCCGCAGCCGGGCACCGTGCTACTGCTCGATGGTCGCGAACTCAAGGGATCCAGCATCCGCTGGCAAGAATATGGCCTGTCGATCCTCACCGCTGACGGCATCATCGAAGCCGCCTTCACGGAACTGGCCGACGTGGTCTTTCCACACGTCGATCAACTGTCCTCCGTGGTCGAAGATAGCCTCGGCGCGGGGAGCCTGGCCGGCCCGGCAATCATGCGGATGGCCCTCCGCAGCGGCGCTGTGATCACTACGTCGCGGGCTTCGCGAGAAATCGAACGGAGCCGCTCGCGCAGCCGCTCGACTTTGGCGGTGATGTACTACGTGCAGCCGGCCTGGAGTTCGCATCCAATCGCGATCCCCGAAGGAGAGATTGCCTGGGTCGGATATCGCCGCGCCAGTGAAGTGCCGCTGTCATTGCTGCCCGCCACGACGGAGACCAACAGCCGGCTCATCGGCGAGCCGCAGGATTGGCTCCGCAATCGTTCCCAAGGCGGACCGCTCGTTTCTTCCGCGCGGGAAGATAGCGACTTGGGACTGGCCACGCATTCCAACAGCCAGATTGTGTTTTCACTGCCGGCCGGGGCCGTGACGTTTTCCACGATCGTTGGCTTGGATCGCATCGCAGGCAACGGCGGCTGCGTTCGTTGCCAGATTGCTGAATGGGATGCTGCGGCTAAGAAGCCAGGCCGGACACTGTGGGACAGTGGCCTGCTCCGCGGCAGCGATGAGCCGAAATTAACCGGCGCTGTTGATGTCAAATCACTCACGAGCATCGTGCTGATCACGGGCGACGCGCATGAGGATCGACCGCTCGGCGCTGATCCGCTCGATATTCGCGATGATGTCTGCTGGCTACAGCCGCTCATCGAACTCGATCCGGCTCAGTTGCGGCTGCCTCTCTCGGTCGCCAAAGCCTTGCCCGGACTCGGTGTCTGGGAGCAGTTGGGCGAGGGCTGGGCCCAAACCAGCATTGGCAATCGCTGGAACGAAGCGGCCGACCGCTGGGAAGCGGTGCTGATCGTGCCGCCCGATGGCAAGCTGCAACTGCGCCGCGTCGCGAAAATCTCGGCGGTAAATGACGTGCTGGAACTCGTGACAGCCATCTCGCAGAATCCGCATGAGCAGCAATTTGAACTGAAGGTGAATGGCGAAATGTTGGCCTGGCAGCCGAGCGAAGACCGGGCCATGATGGCGGCCCGGCATCTGCGCAAAGTCACTCCCTGGCTGGCGCGCAACAATCGCTTCACCGACACCAAGGAAGATTTGTTCGCCGACACGCTCGCGTATTGGTGGGACTTGCAGCCGCATCGCGGCCGGGAAGTGACGCTGGAGCTGACCATCCTCGGTGGCCCGCGCGGCTACAGCCTCGTTTGGCACGATAGCTCACTCCGCTCCGCCATTGCCAACTTGCCCGCCAGCGGCGAGTTGCCCAAGGTCGATGTCCGGCTGACCGACCTGCAGGTCATCGATACTTCGACCACTCGCGGCCGCGGCGAAGCGACGAAAGACATGCTGCCGTACACGAAAAATTATTTGCAGCCGATCCGTTTCCTGGGCCAGGTCCGCACCGGCGGCTACGGCATGATCCGCAACACGCACTATACGTTCGATCTGAAGCCCGAGTATCGCACGTTTGTGGCCACCGTCGGCAGCGTGAAGCTCAGCTCGGGGCCCCTGCGAGTGATGGTTGATGACAAGGTGCTCTGGGAACGAGCCAAATTGAGCGCACTCGACCCCGCCGAGCTGATCGAAATCCCGCTCCCCCCCGGCGGCAAGCAACTCACCATCCTCTGCGGCACGATCGGCGCTTATGAAAGCGCGGCGGCATTTGCGGATGCTGGATTTGTGAAATAGCCTCCCAATTCTGCCTGGACAACATGGCATGGTCCTGCCGCCATTACAAACTGGCGATCGCCTGAGCCGAACCGAGTTCCACCGGCGATATGCGGCATTGCCCGACTGCACGAAGGCGGAATTGATTGCAGGAATTGTGTATGTAGCGCCGCGCCGCGTAACCGTTACACATTCGTCTGCGAGCGGTCATTTGGCCGCTTCCCTGGGGCTTTACGAAGCATATACGCCAGGAATAGTCGGCGGCATCCGACCAACCGTGTTGCTTGATTGGGAAAGTGAAGTGCAGCCCGATGTATTACTGGGAATTCTGTCGAGCAATGACGGACAATCGCACATCAACAACGACGATTACATCGAAGGCGCGCCAGAACTTGTCGCCGAGATTGCAGCCTCAAGCTCCGCTTGCGAACTGCATGAAAAACTGAACGTCTACCGCCGCAACGGCGTGCGCGAGTATATCGCGTGGCGGACGTGGGACCGTGCCATCGATTGGTTTAGGCTGCACGAAGGTCAGTTCGTGCCCCAAACGCCGGATGAACAAGGCCTCTTGAAGAGCGCTGTTTTCCCTGGACTCTGGCTGGATGGGACTGCGCTGCTCGCCGGCGATCAGAAGCGCGTGCTGGCGGTGGTGCAGCAAGGCCTCGCCTCGGCGGAGCATCAAGAATTTGTCACTCGGCTGGAAGCACAGCGCCGCTGAGCAATCAGCACTCAGGGCTTCGCTTTCTCAATCCACACCATAAACCCCCGGCAGGGTGCATCCGGCTCGCCGGACGGTGCAGCATTCGAATGGGGCCGCGGCTTTTCTCTCAGCCGCAGCAGTACAACCGGGTCATCAGGTAGAAATGATTCCCGGCGACCGTTACCGGAGACCGACCACAAATGCAGATCAGTAGGGAGGCTTAAACGGTCAATTCCTGGCCTCATGAAATGCAAGTTGCCTGGCATTCGACTTTCGTAATTCGACCTGCAAGCGATGAGCACAGCTTGATCCTTTGGAATGCCGCTTCCGGAGTCATCATGAAGCTTTACCTTGAACCAAGTCGCGCCTTGGACCGGGAAGGAGAGGCGCCCAGTCTGAGGAATCCCTTCTGCTGGAATTCCTTCCGTTGCTATCCGGATACTGTATTTTCCGTGGCCTGGCGTAGAAATCTGCCACAACCAGTCTTCGGATGAATTCGATGGAACCAGGCTGACATTGAACTGATCGTTCAAGTCTTCAAGGAAGCGATCAATGATCTCCTGATTATGCCGCAAAACATCTAGCCCGGATTATTCACGATCGTTTGATTCGATGGGACTTGGTCGGTGGTTTGTTGGTGGAATCGAGTTGTGGTTGACGTGGTTGCGGAGGGCCCCC
>JAYTUF010000301.1:0-2151 GCA_043744755.1 Anatilimnocola sp. | reverse complement strand
TCGCCTCCCGCGGATCGCAGCGGACGCTTGGAGCTGGCTGAATGGCTGACTCGCAGAGATCATCCGCTCACGAGCCGCGTGATGGTCAATCGCATCTGGCGGTGGCATTTCGGTCAGGGACTGGTCAGCACGCCCGATAACTTCGGCCGGCTAGGTACACGCCCGACACATCCCGAGTTGCTCGATTGGCTCTCGCTGCGATTCATCGAAGGTGGTTGGTCGCTGAAGAAGATGCACCGGCTGCTGATGCTCTCGCAGACATATCAAATGAGCAGCGAGTTCAGTTCTGCCGCTGCGGCCGCTGATCCAGAAAATCAACTGTATTGGCGAATGCCGCTACGGCGTTTGGAAGCCGAAGAAATTCGCGATGCGCTGCTCGCCAGCAGTGGTCTGCTCGATCCGACTGCCGGTGGCTCGCTATTGCACGTTGCCAATCGCGAGTTCCTGTTCGATCACACTTCGAAAGATGGCACCAAGTACGACAGCCGGAAACGCTCGATCTATCTGCCTGTGATTCGCAATAACCTGTACGACGTCTTTCAACTGTTCGATGCGACCGACGCGACGGTGCTCGATGGCAACCGCGCGACGACCGTCGTCGCGCCGCAAGCGCTGTTCATGCTCAACAGCGATCTCGTTCTCGCCGCGAGCAAGCAACTGGCGACGGACACCATCGCGCACACTGCCTCCCCGGCGCAGCGGATTGAGCATTTGTATTTGCGAACGTACGGCCGGCCGCCGAGCGCTTCCGAAGTAAGTCGCGCGCTTGCTTATGTCGAGAAAATGCGGAACGCCGGCAAAGTGGATGTTGAATCGTGGGCATCCTTGTGTCACGTGTTATTGGCAGCGAATGAATTCATTTACTTACGTTAGTAAGTAGTCCTCTCCCGCTCCCCGGTACTCCGGGGAGCGGGCCGGGGTGAGGGGCCGAAGCGGAGAAGACTATATGAGTAGCGAGATCCAACGCAGCCCAGCCCCTCACCCTAACCCTCTCCCCGGAGTACCGAGGAGAGGGGACCACGGCGGCTCGCGTCGCGCGCTATTGAAGAGTGCTGCAGCGGGTTTTGGCTATCTTGCACTCGCCGGCCTGCTCGGCGAGCAGCAACGAGCATGTGCAACCAGTCCGCTCGCGCCTAAAACGCCGCATTTTGCTGCGCGGGCCAAGCGGATCATTTTTTTGTTCATGAAGGGCGGTCCTTCGCAGGTTGATACGTTTGATTACAAGCCGCGGCTGCAAGAGATGGACGGCAAGCCGCTGCCATTCGCCAAGCCGCGGGTGCAGTTCGCGCCGACGGGCAACCTGCTCAAGTCGCCGTGGAAGTTTCAGAAGCATGGACAGAGCGGAATTGAGGTCAGCGAGCTCTTTCCGCACGTCGCGCGGCATGTCGATGACCTGTGCATCATCAACTCGCTGCATGGTTCGAATGCCGCGCACGGCGGCGCCCTGCTCAAAATTCACACCGGCAGCGATTCCTTCAGCCGGCCCAGCCTGGGTTCGTGGGTCACCTATGGTTTGGGGACAGAAAATCAGAACCTGCCCGGATTTCTCACTATCTGCCCCACGCTAGCGCACGGCGGTGTGAAGAACTGGAGTTCTTCGTTCCTGCCGGCCACCTATTCGGGCACACCGCTGGGCAACGCGAGCATTCCCGCCACGCAAGCGCAGGTGAGATACTTGAAGAACGCGGCCGTCAATCGCGCTCAGCAGCGGCAGGAACTTGATCTGTTGGCCGAGATGAATCGCGACCATTTACAGGCCACGGGACCCGATCAGGCCCTCGAAGGGCGGATCGATTCCTTCGAGTTAGCGTTTCAAATGCAGACGGTCTTTCCAGAGGCGGAAGACTTGTCTCGTGAGTCGGCGGCAACGCGGACAGCGTATGGACTCGACGACAAGATCACCGAGAACTTCGGCCGGCAATGCCTGCTCGCGCGGCGGTTCATCGAGCGGGGCGTGCGATTCGTGCAGGTCACGCACAGCGACGGTCAAGTGCAGTGGGATCAACATGCAACGTTGTTCGCCGGCCATACCAAGAACGCCAAGGAAGTCGATCAGCCGATTGCGGCGCTATTGCAGGACTTGAAAGCTCGCGGTTTGCTGGAGGATACGCTTGTCCTCTGGGGCGGAGAGTTCGGCCGCACGCCCACCGC
>JAYTUF010000300.1:0-2154 GCA_043744755.1 Anatilimnocola sp. | reverse complement strand
GACGATAGGCTTCGGCGTGTTTCAGCCCCAGTCGTTCGGAAGCCAACTTGATTTCATCGCCTTCGAGCTGCTGCCGCCGCCGCGCCTGTTCCGCGGGGGGCAATTGGGGCAGGGCCAGTTGCGCTGCCGCAACGCTCTTTTCCAGCGTCGTCACGCGCTGCGTGGCTTCGAGCACCTGGCTGTTGGCCCAGGTGTGCGGACTCTTGCCGCTGAACGTGATATCGACAATGGGCTTTACCAGCCCCAGATTCGCGCCCCAGAACAGCGCGACCACTAGCGAACAACTCACCGTCATTGCAAAAGTCACCCGCCTCCGCAGGGCCAATTCCATAACGCGAAGAAAATTCCTCATGACGCGCTGCCACTACTCTCAAACGACCATCCCTGATCGAACCCGCCGCTAGCACGTGGAACGCGCCAGCCCTGGGACAGAGCCGTTTGTAGCAAATCGGAGCAATTTGGCCAAGCTCGGTCGAGAGGCCCAATTCACTGCCCTTTACTGCCCGCTTACTTCGTGCGCGGCTGGCTGGATGCAGCGCATTCTGGGTTAATAATTAACCGGCTCGCCATCGGTGCCGCTGCAGAGGCGGAGCCACATGGTGGGGGAGATCTCGAAGGCGATGGCGTGAACCGAGCCATCGCAAAAGACGGTCATCAGCGTATTATGGCTGGAACCGAAAATCTGGCCGCAGGTGCCGCCGGGGACACGCGTGTTTTTCAGCGGGGGATAGACTGGGTTCGTGGCGTAGCCCCCCTTCGACCAGCAGATAGTGTCGTTGTCCCAGCCATCGATGTATCCCTGGTCGTCATTGCATTCGGGGACCGTCCGCGGCCAGTTGATCCACTTCTCGCCGACGAGCAGGACGTTGGCTGAGCCATCGGTCAAATCCTTGAACTTTCTTTCGAGGCCCGAGGGTCCCAAGGGACCATCCACGCTGTTGTCCACGTCGTTGAAGCTCCACCAGCCGCCAAACGTGCCGCCATTGCCGACGTAGTCCATCATCGCCCGGGTTCCAGTGGGAGCGCTTTGCGTGTACGGGAATCTGGTGGCTTTGCGAACCGTGGGGCAGCTATAGGCTTTCAAGTTGGTGGCGGCGATGATTGCGCCATCGGGAAGTTCGTAGAGATTCTTCTGCTCGTGATAGGGGAGAATCTGATAAGCCCAGCCCCAGTTTTGTAATTTGGGGCCTTCCGGCGTGCCGGCTGACGAGAAGTTGCGATCCGAATACCAGCCCAGGCCACCGGAAGGATAGGACAAGAAACTGTCGTGATGATTGTGAAACGCCAGCCCCATCTGCTTGAGATTGTTCGAGCATTGCGTGCGCCGGGCCGATTCGCGGGCGGCCTGCACAGCAGGGAGCAGCAGCGCAACCAACACACCGATGATGGCGATCACGACGAGTAGCTCGACGAGCGTGAACCCGCGGCGGTGGAGAGTGGTTTGAGGCATGGTGAACAATCTTAGGTGACTAGAATGGGGAGAGAAAACCACCAACTATTTAGGGTGCCGGTTGATGTCCGGGCGGGAAACGGGCCGTTTTGAATTGCTCGTCGGTCATCACCACGACGATCGAAGGAGGCTTGAGGACGTGACGCTTGCCGCCTGTACCCCGCTGCTCGTAGGCGAGGACGACATCCACATTTCCGCTGCTCTTGGCCAGCTCGCGAAAATCCACGCCCCACACGATCACGTAGTTCTCGTTATCATCGGGCGATTTCAGTACGGTAGCGGGATCAGGATTGCCGGGACTGTTATTCAAGAACTCTTTCAAATCGTCAACAGTTGCTGGCGGTCGGCCAAGCTTGAACGCCGCTTGCGAATAGGCGGCACCGATTTGTTGCAGATTCTTCGTCGAATCACCTTCCGCTACGTGGGTCGGCCCGGCAGCGGTGCTGCAACCATGAGCCGAGGCCAGGAGCAGCAGCACCCCAGCGCCGCGCAGAGAAAAACCAACGCTCCGCTGCAGATTTTCCACCATTGGCCGCCCGCCCATCGCCGACCTGCTTCGCTGAAAAGACAAGAAATTGGAAGAGTTTAAGATATGTGGAATTAGACTTCGGCGGGGGTAGGATATCAAGGAGAATTCGCTCGCTTTCTTCCAGATATTTGGGCCTCGAAATTGGGAGGGCGAGGCTCCTGCCGAGCCGTGGGGC
>JAYTUF010000299.1:0-2155 GCA_043744755.1 Anatilimnocola sp. | reverse complement strand
CGCTCACCCGCCTGGTGCCAATGTGTCCCTTCCGCGGGCGACGTTTTCTGCAAGCGAGTCAGGAACCAACGGCCATCGCAGGCAGTCGCGAAGGGCGCGGCGAGCGCGGTGAGGAGGATGAGCAGTCCGCGCCAATGTTCCGAACGAAGCAGTCCATCTGCCACGTTCTCGGCCGTGCCCGGAGCGGGCATTGCCTCCGAATGTGCCAAGGTAGCCAGCAAGGCAGCCAGAATAATGAGCTGCATGGGACGCGATTTTCCAAGTAACCGAAAGAAATGCGACCGGCCGGGCTACACTCGCGAGCGCGATTGAAACGACGATTTGCCGTCTACCTTCAAGCTAGTCACCCGGGCGACTGCATTCAATTGCTGGCAACCGCGGGCTGACCTTGGCACTCAAAATGCAGTTCAGTTCTGCGGTTTGTAAGGGTGGGCACTTCGCATAATAAGACTCATGCGGATTGCGCTGCCCGGCCGATAAATCTTTCTTATTCCCAGTTCGAGTCCCGAGCGAGTTTGGCTGATGGTTGACGGAAGCGTTTATTACTGTTGGTCTTGCGACGCCCACTGCCGGGCCGTTCCCGCGCCGAATCAAGCAGCTTGCTGCCCCCGCTGTCAGGAACAACTGACGGAAGACTGCCGCTTGGATGGCGGACCGCGGTCCTTGTCCTTCATCGCTCCTCACGAAGCGACGGCCAAGAGTTCGCCCGGGCTTTGGTCGAATCGCGCCGCCGCGATGCACTAAAAGTCCGCCGGAACGAGTCCGCCCTACTGCAGTTGTCGCCCCGCGTTAGGCGCCTTTCCTCCTGCCGGGATCGCGCCAATATCCGGCCGGCCTTGATCGTCCTTACTGCTCGGATCGAAGCCCTCAAACTTGATCTCGACACCGGCATCGATTGCGGGACTGCCGGCGGACAGTTGATAACCGGTTAATTTTGGATCAACGACTAGCGAATGCGTTTCGGAACCGGCTTCGTACAGTTTCTTGTTCTCCGCAAAAGCTGGAGAAGCGCGCCATTTATTGAAGGCCGCCGCGGCAGCTTTTTCTTCGGTTGCAGGCGACCAATAGAGATTCCCGTCGCTAACCAGGTTGAGACCTGCGAGGGGCAGCGCGAGCGCGGGCAGACGATCAGTGTGCAGAAACAGGTTGTTGAAAACACGCTTCGGTCGGTCGGCGGCCGCGCCTGCGGTGGCAGCCATCGCCGCATCGCGACTGCCGCCGGCGATCACGGTGTTGAAGGCAAGCGTCATGGCCGACCAGGGGGGCGAACCGTGATCGCCAATGAGTTTGCCAGTGCTGAGCGATGGTTCCGGTTTTGTTTCACTCATCCGGCTGGCGTTGATCGGCTGCCGCAGGTCGAAGATGTTGCGATAGACAAATACCTGATCGTGTGTGATGAGTTCGGTGCCGCCAAACGCGAGTGCGGTGAGCATTTGCTTGAAGACGTTGTGATGAATGAGAATCTGAGGATTGGTTCCGTCCAACTTGTGACGCATGTACATCGGGCTGAGATAGATGCCGTCGTCCTGCAGGTTCTCGATCAGGTTGTGATGAAAATCGACGTGCATCGCCCCGAGATACACGCCGTCGTGTGCATCGGTGAAATGGCAGTGTGAAATCTTCCAGTGATCGTTCTGCGGATAGGCCCACACGCTCGATTCCCGCCCCGCGTCGAGTTCGATCAGCGCGTGCGTGTTCAGCCGCGAAAGATTGCGATGGGGGCGACCGGGGTAATCTCGCTTGCTCGCATCGGAGCGGAACGTCCAGGGGGCGAGACTGCCATGCAGGCCACAGTTCGTCAGCGTGAGGTTAGTCGTGCTGATGGCGCGGATGCCATAGGTGCCGGCGAAGATCGTGCAGTTATCGAGCTTGCAATGTTTGGCTTGTTCCATGAGGACGGTGACATATCCGCCGCCGCGAACGACCAGGTCTTGCAGCACCACATGCTCGGCCTGATCAAGAAACAGCGGCGTGCTGCGATAGGGGGCAATGTTTAACGGCAACTTGCGGGGATCGGTTTCGCCACGATAATTCGTCAGCGGCTCAGGCAAATGCGTATGCGCCAGGCGACAATGCACATGGCCGGATTGCTGGTCGTACCACACACCAGGGCCCAGATAAATCGGATCGACGTCGCGATCCGCGGCCCCTTTGC
>JAYTUF010000298.1:0-8334 GCA_043744755.1 Anatilimnocola sp. | reverse complement strand
TTCCTGAATCCATTCATCGCAGTCCATAATGAACCAAATTCCGGCACCCCAACGCAAGCTCAAAATCTCGCGTCAACGTCAACTTGGAATCAGCCTAGATCCAGCCCATATTCGATTTCCCCAATAACTATGCCGGGATTAAGATTCTACGCTTTCTAATCAGAGACGCAAGAATCTCTTGGCCGCGGCGGGGCACCGGCGGGGTGGCACGGTTCGTCGGCCACTGATTTTGGGTGGCACGCTCGAACTCAAGTTGATTTCATTCGGGGTTAGTGAGGAGCCTTACTCCTGACTGCCAGTGCTGATGTGAAAATGCGGGACAGCACTGGCAGTCAGACTCGGCGACGGTTGATCTGCTGGCGAAGTCGCTGGCTCGTCTTCCTTGCCAGTGGCACATCCCACCCACGGTTCCCCCGTCATTCCGCCGCATCTTCTTCAAACCGGGGCGGTGCTGGGGTTCTTGGGTAGATGCCTTGCCATTCTTGGGCGAACTGGGAATCGAAGAAGAGGAGCCAGGTGCGGAGGGGGGCACGGCGTTTGGCCAGCGTTTGACAGATGATGGGGATGGCTTGCATGACGTTGGTGAGCGAGACGTCGATGTAGCTGTAGCGGATTCCGCTGCCGCCGCCGATGGTGCCGCCGATGCCCGCTTGTTGCAAAGCAGCATCGAGCGGATCTTCCAGGGCGGCGCGATGTTCAACGCGCTGGCTGGTGTCCACTTGGTCGGCATCAATCTTGATGTAACCGAAGTATTCTTTGTGCCGCGAGTGGCAGCGCGAATCGAAGAGCGTGCCGGAAAGAGCGGCTTCGATCATTTCCATTCGGCAGGTCGAACCCACGATCAGGTCGCTCCGCAGGGGAAAATCTTCCGCGCCATGATCGGGCTGCATCTTGTAGTTCGACCAGTTCGTACCCTCCTTGTCGGCTTGGAAAGCAGGCACGCCCGGCAGTTGTTCCATCATGCTCTGAGCGACTGCGGAAACGGTTGCAGCGCCGCGCTCGAGCGGTAGCCAGCGATGGCCCGGCTCGCGCGCATCGGCAACGTCGATCGTGCCAATCCAGCCATCGAGAGTCTCTTCGCCCAAGAGCGTCTCTGACAAAATGAAGGCGACGTTGCGCCCTTGCTCCTCGGTCCATTTCTCTTGCGGGAAGGTATAGAGCAGATCGATCTTGCGATGGCGACCGACGCGGGCTTCGATGCCGGCCTGATTGAATTCCACTCCCACGCGACCGAGGACCGCCGCCTTGGCGTCTTCGAGCGATTCGGGGAGGCGATGGGCGTAGAACTCCCAGCCGGGGATGTTCGGCGCTCGGCCGAGGATGTGCCCCAGCATGGGCCGCAGCCAGTGGGACGATTCGGGCGTGATGACCAAGCGATGACCGCCGGCCTGCACGTTGGCGGTGCGGCGGGCGGGGCCGAACTCCCAGCAGAGGGCCGGGTCAATGACTTGCAGGTTTTCGTCCATGAAGCGGACGATGTCGAAGCTGCCAGATTGCGAAAAGCTGGCGGAGATGTTTGCCGCGTTGGCTTGAAAGGCTCGCCACCAGCGATCAGTGCCTGCCGCAACATGCTGCTTCCACTGCTGCTCTTCGGCGTTCTGCGGATCGGCTAAAATCCACCGCATGGCCGGTGTCCTCGCGAGTTACCCCCAGGAATTACCCACGAGATGCGCGGGCCTTTTTGGCGGCCACTTTCACGCGGTGGGTAAGCTTCTTCTTGAGCCGTTTCTTGGGCTTCACTTGCGGGGCGTTGCAGCGTTTGCAGCGCGTGACCTGGTTGTTCAGTTTGCCTTGGCACTTGGGGCAGCGGCGCTCGCCGGTGGCATGCACGAATTTGGTGCGGGGGCGGGTCTTCATCGAAATCGTCTCAAACAAGTGCCAGGGACGTTGGATTTGGTAGCCCCGTAGTGTAGCGGGGGAAGGGGAAGGGTGGAAGGGACCGGGCATCAGGAATCGGGAGGTCGGGGAGTCAGCTCCTGCTTTCTAAGTCTCTGCCGAACTTGGTCGGCTGGCAAAGGGCGGCTCAATTCGCCCTGCGGCTCGACAGGCCAGGAGAGAGGAGAGGAGTAAATCGACTTGCGGTCGGGCATGGCCAACCTGTGCGAACGAATGACGGGCACACCGCCGGCCGATGCGGCGCAGCCAATCGCCGCGGTGGACACCCGTTTTGGAAAAACAAACCGGAAGCGGGGCATCCTTGCCCGCCTTCCGATTAACCCAACCCTTGATCCGCCAGCCTCCCGCCACGTTGCGGGTACTCCATTGGAATGTTCGGGGTCCGGTTATCTGCCTTATCGCCGTTTGACCTCTTCACCTCAAGTAAATTTGAAAAAATCGAGAAAATTGCTTAAAGTTTTTCGCAAGTAAGTAAGCAGGTCCGGGGTTCTGCTTGTCTACGGTCGAGTTACATGGAGTCAGCCGCGTAAAATCGCTGCCGACAGTAGGCCCGAGAAGTTAACGGTGGTCGTAGAAAGTGGAGGTGCATAAGCCCGTCTGCTCAAACCACGCGTGGGAAGTTAAGATGGCGAGATTCCGCCTACTAACACCCACCTCAAGATCGTGCTTGGAGATGTATCCCCATGGGCAGTTCCGCACCCGCGCCCCAAAGTTATTACCTCCTCGCGGCTACCTTTGCGATTGTCACGGCCCTGTTTTGGGGCGCTTACGGCCCGGTTTTGCACAAAGGCGTGATGAAAATGGGCCCCGTCAGCGCCACGATCAAAAGTGGCCGACTGCGCCCGTTTCTATGCGTGGGAATCGCTTATTTCGTCGTCTCCATCGTGGGCCCTATTCTGGTGATGCAGTTCCTGGGAATGGAAAAGGGCGATGGCATATTCAGCGGTTGGACTATTCCGGGAACGGTCCTCAGCCTCGCCGGCGGAACAGCGGGAGCGCTGGGCGCGTTCGCGCTCATCATGGCCCTGAATTATGGCGGGCCGAAAGGACCACTGTTTGTGATGCCCCTGGTGTTTGGCTGCGCGCCGGTGGTCAGCACGCTGGTGTCTGCCTTTGTGATGACCTATTTCGATAAGAAGACGCTGGAGATCAGCCCGTACTTCTTGGTTGGCTTGCTCGTCGTGGCGCTCGGCGCGGTGACCACGCTTCTCAACGCTCCCAAAGAAGCCAAGGCCGAAGTGCCGCCGGCGGGGAAAGTTGCGACCGAAAATCCAATGGTTGAGAAGGGCAAGAAGTAATAACTCGTAGCATAAGCCCCTTGGCTCGTGCGAGAAACGCCTCGCTCGCAGCATGGCTGCGAGCTACGGCCCCGCGGTCGCATTGAGATCGGCGAGCGGCAGCAGATAGGGCTTGATTCCCTCGAACGTCTTCGGACCGATGCCGCGGACGCGGCGGAGGTCGTTCCAGTCGCGAAACGGGCCGCGAGCCTCTCGATCATTCACGATGCGGTGCGCGAGAACTTCACCGACGCCGGGGAGCAACGCAAACTCCGGCCAATCGGCGGCGTTGATATCGATCTGAAACTGCGCCACGACCACCGGCGTCCGGTCCACATCGATCAGCCTCGGCCGCACTTGCTCATGGCGCCACCAGTGCCAGCCGATGGCAAGCAAGGCCAGCGCCAGGAACGCACCGGCCACGCCTTGATCGACCAGCCGCAGCGACCAGCGGGGCCAGGAGCTTTGCGGTGGTGGTGATTTTGGCGTCATGTGACTATGAGCTGCGACCTACAAATTCTTTCACTGCCTTGGCAAACTCCGCCGGCTGTTCAAAAGGCAGCATGTGCGCGCTGTTCTCGAAGACTTCTAGCTTCGCGTTCGGCAGTGCTTTTGCCAGATACTCTCCATGCGGCAGGGGAATCAAACGATCGTGCCGGCCCCAGAGAACCAGCGTGGAGCAGGTGATGCGGCGGAGATGCGCGGCGAGCCGGGGATTGTGCAAGTATGGATTCCAACCCACGCGGGCGGTGGCTTCTCGCGCGCGGAGCCACTGCAGGATCCGCGGGTCTTCCAATGAACTGGGCATAGCCAGCTTGATGATCGGATTGTTGGGATCAAGAAACAGCAGCTCGCGCAGCTTCTGCAGGTCATCGACAAACAACTCGCCCATTTTACAGTCGGCCAAGCGCACGCCAGCGGAATTGACCAGGACCAACTTGCTTACGAGTTGCGGCCGCAGCAGCGCCAGTTCCATCCCGGTCCAGCCGCCGAGCGAGAAGCCCACCACCGGCACGTTCTTGAGCTTCAGTTCCGCCAGCAGATCGACGTAGTGCCAGGCGTAATCGGTGACATCGCGGACCTCTTCCAAACCCTTTGAATCCGCAAACCCCGGATGAGCCGGCAGCAGCACCGTGAAGTGCTTGCCCAACTCTTCGTGAAACGGCATCCAGTCGGTCTCACCGCCGGCCGAGTGCAAATACAACAGCGGCGGCCCGCTGCCCCCTTCGGTCAGTTGAGTCTTCTTGCCGGCAACGGTGATGAAGCGAGAGGAAGGCATGGAAAAGAGTTTAAAGTTTTGAGTTTTGAGTTCTGAGACAAGAGGAGAGTTTCTAAGCCAGTCTTCCTGTCTCAGAACTCAAAACTCAAAACTCAGAACTTCGGGTTGGAAATTAAACCGCGGTCGGTGCTTTCACCCGCACACCAAATTTCTGCAGCGCCGGCATCACTTCCTGCGCGAAGAGCGTGAGGTTCTTCTTAGTCAGGTCGGCAGGTAGCGTGCCGATTTGGAACAGGCCCAGCAAATTGCCGACGCCGAGCTTCTCCGCGTAGTGCTGCAGCTTGTCGCGGACGGTGGCGGGACTGCCGACGATGGCATAGGCGCCGTCTTCGATTTCTTTGCGCGTTTTCACATTGATCAGGAACTGCTTAAGGGCCTGATGAATGCCGACGAGCGACCGCGGACTGGTGTAGCCGGGCGGGAAGACGACCAGGCCCTTGAGCAGCTTCTGGGCAAAGAACATGAAGTGCTGTTCATACTCTTCCCAAGCTTTCGCGTCAGTCTCGGCAACATAAATGGGACAGAGCCAGCCCAGTTGCTCGGGGTCGGCTTCGTAACCATTCTTCTGGCAGGCATCGCGGAACATGTCAAAGTTCCGCTGGAAGAAATCGACGTGGAAATAAGGAATGCCCATGTACGCATATCGCCGCTGGGCGACAAACTCGATGGTCTCTTTGCTCCCTGCGCCGGGAATCCAGATTGGCGGATGAGGCTGCTGCAGCGGTCGCGGCCAAGGGTTCACATATTTTAGTTTCCAGAACTCGCCGTAGTGTTCAAACGGCCCCGGCTCGGTCCAAGCTCGCACGACCAGGTCGAGAGCCTCGTTGTACATGGCCCGCGCGTTGGTCGGGTTCATCGAGAAACTGTAATATTCCGGCCCGCCGCCGACGACCAGCCCCGCAATCAGCCGGCCGCCGCTGATCACGTCGATCATGGCGAACTCCTCGGCCACCCGCGTCGGCGGGTTATACAGCGGCAGCGCATTACCGATCACCGCGATCTTGCAGCGCTTGGTTTGCCGGGCCAGGATCGAACCCATCAGGTTCGGGCTGGGCATGGTCCCATAGGCATTCTGATGATGCTCGTTGACGCACACGCCGTCAAAGCCCAGTTCGTCGGCCAGCACCAGTTCGTCCAGAAACCGGTTGTAAAGCGTGTGGCCGTGCTTAGGGTCGTACAGCGAATTCGGCAGCCAGGTCCACGCCGACTCATACTTCTCATCGAAGTCCGCCGGCAGCCGGTCCCAAGGCATCAGGTGAAAAGCAAAACACTTCATCGCAGCGCGGCTCCGCAGGTGCATTGATCATTGGCGACCATGCCAGTCTGGCAAATGAACCCGATAGCGGCAAGGACTGAGTTCGCAACTGCGTTACTAATTTCGCCGCGGGGCAAGCGGTTCCGGCAGGGATTGATACGGAATCGGCTGTCCACCCGGCAAACCTTCTCCTGGCAGACCGATTTTTGGCAGGACCGTTCCCGGCTGCACATCTGGCAGCGGCGAGATCAACCCCGTCCGTGCCCCGCCGCGCAGGTTGTTTGCCCGCTCCAGCAGCTTTTCGGGCGGTACATTTTCCTGGGGCACGAGTGTCACGTCGATCGTTCGCTCGTCTCGAATCTCGTTGGGGTTCAAGTTCTCGTTGATGAAATCCAGCGGCACATACTCGTACCACGGCACCGTGAACTGATGAACCAGCTTCTCGGTCTTGTAGCCATCCTTGACCAGCATCACATTCCGTTTGCCATAATAGATGTAAGCAGTCGAGCAGGGCGTGGTGCCGATCTCTTGATCGTCAACAAAGACCTGGGCCCCGGGGGGATGGCTCCGAATCGTCATCCGCCGCCGCACGCAGCCGGTGCTGAGCAGGCAAACGAACGCGAACACCGCGAAGCAACAGCCTCGCAGCGCGCGGGATTCAAGGATTGTTCGTAAAGCTTGATGCATTCGTGCAGCAACAGCCGGGTAATGAAAAGAGTTCGGGGCGGGATCATACTAGCCGTCGACTCGCTTCGCCAGACCGTTATTGAACGAGTCGCAGCCATCGCTAGCAAATTGTGTGCGGAGTTCCAATGATTGACTTTGGCTTCTGCGCGACGGAAAATTATGGAAACGCCTACAAATCAAACCGGCCCAGTCCGCAATTTGCCCAGGCCATCACTCCTCAAGGACCTGCTAATGACTTCTCGTTGCGCTCCCTTGGCTCTGTGCCTTGTCATGCTGACTGTCCTGGCCGCCGCGGCCAGTGATGAAACTCGGATCTCCGCCGCCATCAAGGAGTTGGGCGACTCAGCGTTTCAGGTGCGCGAAGCAGCGCAGCGGGAACTGCTAAAGATCGGCCTACCCGCGGAGAAATTACTCCAGGCGGCCGCGCGGTCGCCGGATGCTGAAATAGCGCGGCGAATCGAGTTTATTTTGGGTGAACTGAGCAAACGGAAAGTCGCGAGCGAAATTGAGAAGGCCTCTTGGGCGACGGTCTTGGAGCGAGTTCGAAAACATGCAGCCAGCGACGATTGGCAAAAGTCGGGCTTTGAAGATTTGCTTATCGAGGGAGCGATTGAAAAGCTGATCGACCAGGCGAATGAAGCGGCCAAGCAGAAGCGAGTTAACCTGCCCGTGCGTTTTGCCGAGTGCCAGGCGAATACCGAAATCCGCGGCGGTCGCGGCGCGAGCAGGCTGCTTTGCGCCCAAGGAAGTCATGAATTCAGCGGGGCTGATCGGTCCATCTTTCTGATCGACGGCAACGTGCGCATCTCCCATGCCAGCGATTGTCTGATCATCGCCCGCGGAGCCGTCAATATCTCACATGGCAGCGGAAACGTGATTCTCGCGGGGCAATTTGTTGACATCAGCCATGATGGCTCGCGTCTGCGTGGCGGGGAGGCGGCGGTCGAGGGTGGCAGCAGTCTGGTGCTGAGTGGTTCGATCTTGCGGATGTCGCATTCGCAGCGGTCAATTTGTTATGCACAGTCGGAGTTGAGCGTTGGATCTCCGAATTGCATTTTCTTGAATTCGGCAAAAGCATTGGAGGGTCGTCGCGCAAGCAGCCCCCAGGTTGATGGTGTCAAATTGCTCCTGCAACCGACCGCTCCGCCAAATCCCATCCGCGATCAATTGAAGATTACGCAGGTCTATGGCCGCGGGGACTCGGACGCAGGGCTGGCAATCATCGAACAGGGCGGTATCGAGATCGTGCTTCGTCCCGGCGCCGAAATCAAAGACAATCTCGGAATGCCCGTCGCCGCGCTGGCGGGCTGGAAGTTGGCTTTTGTGGCTGATGGTTACGCGTTGCTCTCCAACGGCAAGGAAGACGCGGGCTTTGTGATTCCGAAGAAATAGCCCGCGCTCGATTGCCGCCGTTGCTCACTTCAAGGTTTTTCATATGCCAAGCCGTAATTGCAAATGGGTTCTCTTGTTTGCCTTGCTTCTCGCGCTTACCGCTTGCGGCACCGACGACAATCAGATTCCCGCCGAGGCCAAGCTGGCGCTGGAGAAGGCCGACTCACTGGAACTCTATTCGCTCGATCCCAATGAAGTCCCTCTCAAGAAACCAGCCGCTGAGAAGGATGAGCCCGCCATGTTTCATTCCTGGGGCAACTTGGGCAGCACCAGCCTGAAACCCGGGGCCGAACGCACGAAATTGGTAGCCGCGTTACAAAACGGAGTCAACGACAGCGACGGCATCGCGGCCGCCTGCTTCAACCCACGCCACGGCATTCGCGTGAAACATGCGGGCAAGGTCTACGACGTGGTGATCTGTTTTGAATGCTTGTCTGCCGCGGTGTTCGTAGACGACAAGCGGGAGAAGGGCTTTAAGTTAACTCGTTCGCCGCAGCCCACGTTCGATGCAACGCTTAAAGCCGCTGGCATTAAGCTGCCGAAGGCGA
>JAYTUF010000297.1:0-2166 GCA_043744755.1 Anatilimnocola sp. | reverse complement strand
GCGCAAATGGTTCTTGACATTCGTTCGTTAAAGGACTGTAATAGGCGAATGTGTGAATAATCGTTTGATAATTATATTATTTTCTATACTGCTCGCGGTGGGAATTGAGACATCGAGTCTTCTGGGAGCCCGCAGCGCAAGCAAGGGAGAACGCCCTACCCTCGCCAGCCCCATATTCCGCACCCCACCTGACGAATGCCCTTGGCGTGCGAATTCATGGCATTCTATCCCGTGGGGACAGGGGGCAACGTTCGCTCCAACGTTTGCGCGATCGTGGGTAAGCCGAGGCGGGCGAGGATTTCGCGTTGGCGGCGGCTGGGGCGCGTTGCCATCACGACGGGGCCGAGTTTGCTGTGGTTGACCAGCACCCCGCAAACGCGGAAGTCGCGCAAGAGCGACTCGGCCGTGCGGCGTTGTTCGGTCGGCGGCGCGTCCGCCGGCACGCGTTGGCGATAAAGTCGCTCCAACAGTTGGTGCGTTTGCAAGGCGATGTGCAGCAGGCAGATCAGCGCTTCGACGCGTTGGGGCGATTTCAAAAAAACGGGCCGAACCTTCAGCGGGGTTTTCCACTGATGGTGATCGCGTTCGAGATAATTCTGCTCTTTGTACTGCGTGAACAGCACGTCGGCGCTGGAAGTGATCGGCGCGGTGGTGACCAGGGCGGATAGGCCGTCGTAGCGGTCGTGCGTTTCGGCGGCGGCCTCATCGAAGGTGAAGGTCAGCCGATGCGTTGGCTTGCGATATCCTTTCCGCGGCGCGGGCAGAGCCGCCACTTCCTCGTCCGAAAAGGGGACCAGATCCCAAGTGAAGTAGCGGGCAGCATCGCGGCGTCCCAGCAGACGTGTGATCTGACGCTGAACACTGGCGGCGGTGGTGCAAGGGTGCCCGCGCGCCAGCTTGGCGGCGATGGCTTCGAAGCCGGTCTGAATCTTGACGATGTTCTGCTGGCGTCGTTGCCGGCACTCGGCGGCGTCGGCGCTGCTGTAAGCGAACATGACGCGGCAAGGAATTTCTTCCTGATTCGTCGGGTCGATCAAGGTATGGCTCAACACGGCCAGTTCGTAATGCTCGTGCGGCAGGCGCGAGTCGGTGTCGCGGCGGCGCTGTTGTTCACGAGAAAGAAAGGATGCATCCTGCCACGACAAGGTTGCTTCGTTGGCGTCGTAGAGCGAGCGATAGTCGTGCCACGGCACCGCGCAAAGGACGGAATGGCCGTGGCGGCGCAGACGGCCGACGTGTTCGGCGGAAAAGGTGCCACGATCAGAAACGAGCAGCACGTGGTCGGGCAAGTGCAGGTTTTCGTTCAACAGATCGAACTGTTCTTTGATGGCGGGATGGCCGTTGCGATTGCCGTCGAGCACATGGCAGTGGACGGGGATCGCGCCGAGTTTGTCGATGGCGGCGGCGAGTCCGACCTGGAGCATTTTGTGTCCGGAGAGATAGCCGTGCGTGATGTGGGCGGGCGGCAGATCGTCGTCGCCGCGCACCGTCTCCAGGCTTGGCGGGCGCGGCGTGGAACTGGTGTAGCCGCCGTAGAAGATCAAGTGGGTGGTGTCGAAGTGAAGGCGGTCCAGCGGCATCTCGGCGCAGCGCAAGACGTTGCCGGTGATGGACGCGAGGATCGAATGTCGCTGCTCGAAGAACGCATCGAGGGCACGGCCGAGCCGGTCGTCGTTGAGTTTGTCGGCGGGGATGTTCCAGAGCACGTCGGCCCCGGTTTGCTCGGCCCAAGCCGGCACGTTGATCAGGGCGGTGGGCTCGGAGAGCCGGGCGGCCAGGAGCAGGCTGAGAACCTGGCCGTGCGAGAACTCGAGTTGGGGATCGGGCGGCAAGTGCCGGTCGATGACGCCGGCCACGTCGATCTTCTGCAACAACGGCTGCAGCAAAGCCAGCGGACCGAGATTGATAATCGTATCGGCGAGAGGCGATCCATACCAGGCAACCGCCATGGCTCCTCCGGAGTCGGCGTCGTCAACGGGGTGGACTCAGCGAGATGTGAAGTCGAAGGTGCATCTCCATCATAAGCGGATGGTCAAGACGTGAAAAAAAAATCGCGACCGGCCGGCCTCGACGACGAACCGGCTGCGTAGAATCGAGACGGAAGAAAAAAACACCCTTCCAAAACGGGGAGCCCCAGCATGAAGGGTGCGGAATATGGGGCTGGCG
>JAYTUF010000296.1:0-8358 GCA_043744755.1 Anatilimnocola sp. | reverse complement strand
TGAATATCGTGGCCGCAAGCGTGCATCACGCCGACCTTGCCGCCGGTTTCGTTCTTGACCATGACCTTCGAAGCATAGGCCAGGCCGGTCAGTTCTTTCACCGGCAGGGCATCCAGATCGGTGCGGACCATGATCGTCTTGCCTGCGCCGTTTTTCAGCACGCCGACGACGCCATAGCCACCGACGTTTTCGGTGACTACCGCGCCCGTCGCCCGCAGGTGCTTGGCGAGGGTGGCTGAGGTTTCCTTTTCTTGAAAGGAGAGCTCGGGCGTGCGATGAAAATGTTGATAAACGGCGAGGAGGTCTTCGAGGTTGGCTTTGGCCCAGGTTTCGCCAGGCGTGGGTTTTGAGTTTTGCGCGAAGACGACGCTCGTGAACGTCGCAAGGAGCAAACAGGCCGCCAGCGTGCCGAAATGAGGGACGCGAAAATTTTTGGAAAAATGGTCGGCCGTCGCTTGCAATTCACGAATTGTCAACATAGAATCCGCTCCTAGTTCATATTTTTGCAATTGTCATTCGGCAGGTTGTCGCTCTCATTTCTGCGGCAACCTGTCTATTTTTTTGCGCTCATCTGTAGGCCGGAACCAGGGTACTCGCGCAGTTCCGGCAGAACCGCAAACTGATTCCGCCGGAACTGCGGAGTACCTTGTTCCGGCCTACGATACGCCATCGCACCATACGATAGGCGTTTCACCGTCGCGCGGCAATCAAGGGCGGATCGCGTTGCGAGCAACGCGGCTAATCGCGTGATTACGCGAAGAGTTCGCGAATCGGCTTGCCATACGGCAGCAGTTGAATCGGCCGGCCGCTTTCGTTGAGATAGTGCTTCGCCGTGTCGATGCCCAGGTGGTCATAGATGGTGGCGAGCACATCGTGCGGCGGCTTGGGATTGTCTCTAGGGAAAGCGCCGTGCGCGTCGGAGGAGCCGACGACGCGGCCCCCTTTCACTTTGCCGCCGGCGAGCGCGGCGCTGAAGACGTTGGGGTAGTGATCGCGGCCGGCATTGTTATTCACGCGTGGCGTGCGGCCGAATTCGCCCCAGGCGACGACCAGCGTGCTTTCTAGCAGGCCCCGTTCGTGCAGGTCTTCGATGAGCGCGGTATAGGCCTGATCCCAGCGGGGCAGGAAGCCGCGGCGGAGCGAATCGAAGCCTTTCACATGCGTGTCCCACCAACGAAGATCGACGGTGACGAGCCGCACGCCCGCTTCCACGAGCCGCCGCGCGAGGAGCATCCGCTGGCTCCAGTTGGGAGCGCCGCAGCGAGTCGGATCGCCGGGGTCAAACGAGGGCATGAAGCCGTATTTTTCGCGCAGCTCTGGCGATTCCTTGTCGAGATCGAAGGCCTTCTGCGCCTCGGGCGAGAGGAGCATATCGACCGCTTTCTGGCTAAAACGGTCCATTCCTTCCATCCGTCCGGTGGCATCGACTTTCGCTTTGAGACTATCGAGCCCACGCAGCAACTGCTGCCGCGAATCGAGCCGCTCGACGGAAAGCCCTTCGGCGAGAGAAAAGTTCTGCACCTGGAAGGGTCCGACATTCGCAGGGTCGGCCCCCGTTTCAAACGGCTTGTTCGACACGCCCAAGTAGGCGGAACCCGTGCCGGGGACCATTTTGGGAATCATCACATAAGCGGGCAATTTTTGATTCAGCGAGCCGAGCTGCTCGGCGACGTACGCCCCGCAACTGGGATGCTTGTTCTCATCGGGACTGAGGCCCGGACCATAGCCGGTGAAGCACATCTGGTCGCCCGTGCTGTGGCCGGCGTCCTGGTGATTCAAGCTGCGGACGATGGACCATTTGTCCATGATCTTCGCAGTCTTCGGCAGCATGTCGGTCAGTTGAATACCGGGCACCGCACTGTTGATGGTGCTGAACTCGCCGCGGAACTCCTCGGGAGCGTCCGGCTTGGGGTCCCACATATCAATATGGCTGGGCCCGCCCCGCATCCACAAAATGATGACGTTGTTCTTCTGCTTGCTACGGGCGAGGTGCGTGCCCCGCTGTTCCGACGCCGCCGCATCGCTGCGGAGCAAGTTCGCCAGCGACAGCCCCGCCGTCCCCAGCACACCTGCATGGACGAAACCGCGACGGCTAAGACGAGCTTGTTCACCGCTGGCCTGCTGCTGCAACTGCGCACACGCACGCGGCAAACTCATTTGCTGTAAATCACGCAGCGATAGCATCGGTAGGCTCGCTCCAGGAAGGAAGGCTCAGCGAGGAAGTGGTAGGAGGTATCTGTCTTCCTTTATATATCGGCGAAGGGGGGCAGTGCCAGCGGAAAATGGGGAAAAAGGTGGGGAGGGGACGGAAGGGAATGCAGAGGCCAGAGGCCAGTGAGAAAATCTTCGGAATGAAGTTTGCTTCTATGGCTCCAAGGCACGACAACACTGCCATGCCGACGTATTCGCTGGTCCATAGTCCATAGTCCATAGTCCCTGGTCCCTGGTCCCTAACCTCGATCCCCTGCCCATGCCTTTCCGCTTCGACAAACTGACGATTAAAGCTCAAGAAGCCGTGGCCGGCGCTCAAAACCAGGCCGCGGAACGGGGGAACCCCGAGATTGACCCGCTCCACTTGCTGGGCACTTTGCTGAACGAGAAGGAAGGTCTGGTCCGACCGGTCCTCGAAAAAATTGGCGTGAAGCTGCCACAACTTGCCAAGCTGGTGACAGGCGAACTTGATCGACTGCCGAAATCGCAAGGCGGCTCGCAGCCCAACCCGAATCGAGCTTTGCAGCAGGTGCTGGAAGGCGCTGCCAAAGAAGCCCAGACAATGCAGGACGAGTTCGTCTCCGTCGAGCATCTGCTGCTGGCCCTCACCAAAAACGATTCCACCGCCCGCAACTTGCTGCAGATCAACGGCGTCCGTGACAAAGACATTCTCAATGCGCTGAAGGACATCCGCGGCAGTGCGCGCGTGACCGATCAAAGCCCTGAAGACAAATTCCAAGCCCTGAAGAAGTACGGCATCGATCTGGTCGAGAAAGCCCAAAACGGCAAGCTCGATCCGGTCATCGGCCGGGATGATGAAATCCGCCGCGTGATTCAAGTTCTCTCGCGCCGCACGAAGAACAACCCCGTGCTCATCGGCGAACCGGGCGTGGGCAAGACTGCCATCGCCGAAGGCCTCGCGCAGCGGATTGTGCAGGGCGATGTGCCGCAGAGCCTCAAGAACCGCCGCGTGATCTCGCTCGATCTCGGGCAGTTGATCGCTGGCGCGAAGTTCCGTGGCGAATTTGAAGATCGTTTGAAAGCCGTGTTGCGCGAAGTGCAAGAGAGCAACGGCCAGGTGATTCTGTTCATTGATGAACTGCACACCGTCATCGGCGCGGGCGCTGCCGAAGGGGCCGCCGACGCGGCGAACTTGCTCAAGCCGGCCCTCTCGCGCGGCGAGCTGCGCTGCATCGGTGCGACGACGCTGGATGAATATCGCAAGCATGTCGAGAAAGACGCCGCGCTCGAACGGCGGTTCCAGCCGGTTTATGTTGGCGAGCCGAGCGTGGAAGACACGATCAATATCCTCCGCGGCTTGAAGCCTCGTTACGAAGCCCATCACGGCGTGAAGATCAAGGACAGTGCGCTCGTCGCCGCGGCCAAATTGTCTCATCGGTATATCACCGAGCGCTTCCTGCCCGACAAAGCCATCGACCTGGTTGATGAATCGGCCAGCAAGCTGGCGATTGAGCTCGATAGCGTTCCTACCGAAATCGACGAAGTGCAGCGCCGTCAGCGGCAGCTCGAAATGGCTTCCCGCCAATTGGCCGAAGAAAACGAAGACTCCGCGCAAGAACAACGGGCCGAGTTGGATGCCGAGATGGCCGAAGTCAAACGCAAGCTGGCCAGCCTCCGCGAGCAATGGGAAGCGGAAAAGCTCAGCGTGTCGGACGTGCAGAATGTCCGCAAAGAATTGGAGCGAGTCGAGCTTGAATTCACACAGCTTGAAACCACGATTAAGGAGAAGCAATCCGCGGGCGTGCTCCCCAGCGAGAGCGATTTTCAACAGCTCATGCATTTGCACAAGCAGCGGGATGTGTTGCGGAAGCAAGTCGAGGCGCAGGATGAGCGGGAAGAAGCGGCGCAATCCGGGGAAACGACCGCTGATAAGGCGAGTCCGAAGAAGGCAGATCGTCGCCTGCTCCGCCGCGAAGTGACCGAGGATGAGATCGCGGAAGTCGTCAGCGCGTGGACGGGCATTCCCGTCAGTCGCATGTTGGAGACTGAACGGGCCAAGTTGCTCGTCATGGAAGAGCGCTTGCATCAACGGGTCATCGGCCAAGAAGAAGCCGTCGTCGCCGTTTCGAATGCCGTTCGCCGCAGTCGCAGTGGGCTGCAAGATCCCAACCGGCCCATCGGCTCGTTCATCTTCATGGGTCCGACCGGCGTCGGCAAAACCGAGCTTTGCAAAGCCCTGGCCGAAGTGATGTTCGACGACGAACACGCGCTGGTTCGCGTCGATATGAGCGAGTTCACCGAGAAGCACAACGTCAGCCGCTTGATCGGTGCGCCGCCCGGCTACGTCGGTTACGAAGAGGGTGGCAAGCTGACGGAAGCCGTCCGCCGCCGGCCCTATTGCGTGGTGCTGCTCGATGAAATCGAAAAGGCTCATCGCGACGTCTTCAACGTCCTGCTGCAAGTGCTTGACGATGGCCGCCTGACCGATGGCCAGGGGCGGACCGTCGATTTCACCAACACCATCATCGTGATGACCAGCAATATCGGCAGCCAACTGATTCAAGAGATCGCCCGCGAAGGTGGCAGTTTGGAAGAAATGAAGGAAGGCGTGCGAGAAGCCCTGCAAGCCAAGTTCGCGCCCGAGTTTCTCAACCGCGTGGACGAGACCATCGTCTTCCATCCCCTCACCCGCGAGGACCTCGCCCGCATAGTCGAAATTCAACTCGATCGTCTCCGCCAACAACTGGCGGCGCAAGAGATTGGCTTAGAAATAACCTCCGCCGCCAAAGCCGCCCTCGCCAGCGAAGGCTACGACCCGCTCTACGGCGCCCGGCCGCTGAAGCGCGTGATTCAACAGCGGATTCAGAATCAACTCGCCAGTGAAATCCTCCGCGGCAGTATCCCGGCGAAATCGGGCGTGAGGATCGACTACCGCGACGAGGAGTTCGTCCTTTTGCCGACGTAGCCCGCAGCCGTGCTGCGGGCTACGTCGCGAGATTTCCAACGTACACCCAGGCCACACTCGCTCGCAGCACGGCTGCGAGCTACGTGTCCCTGCTCAATTGCGTCATCTCCGTCAGACGAGCCTGCACCTTAGCGATGGCCGCTGCACATCGTTCTGCGGCGCGGCGTTCAGCACAGGGGTATCGGCGTGGTGCTTGTTTCAGCAGCTCGTCAGCGTGCTGAAAGGCGGACAGGGCTTGATCGAGATCCTCGTCGTGCAAGGCGAGCAGGCCGCGCAGGTAGTGCAAGCTGGAAAGACTTAGGTACGCCTGCCGAGGGAAATCCGGCTGGTCAAAAACTTGCAAGGCCTTTCGACACGCCCTGTTGGCCTTCGACCATTCGCCCATTTCTTGTAGCGATTGGGCGTAGATTCGATGAAATGGGAATCCGTAGCTTGGAATGTAGCGAATGTGCATCCGCCAGGCCTCGATCAAGTGCGAGAGCGCCTGAGAAAGGTCTCGTTGATCCCAGGCCAGATAGGAACGGTTGATAAATAGCATGGGGAACTCACGGCGTTGATCCGGTGGTAATTGCTGAATGGATTGAATTCCGCGCAGCAAATACTCTTCCGACAACTTCCATTCCTTGGCGGAGCAATAGTAATATCCCAATCGCGAAAGATCTTCGACTTGCGCCATGTTCGGCTGATTTTCATTTTGCACTGAGTTTCGCGCGAGCATTTCCTGCCGCGCGTCAATCGCGATCTCGAACTGCTCCAATCGGAAGGAGAATTCAGCCACTTCCTCCAGATGCTGCAAGACCGCCTGTTGATCGGTGCCCCGCCGCCGCGCTTCGTCCAGCAGTTCGAGCGCTACGGCCAGGCCCTGTTCCAACTCGCCGGATTCAAATAGCACGAGCGTACTTGGCGAATACTTGAAACCAGGAGCCATGGCATGATTCTCCGCAGCCGCGTACCATTACCGAGAACTCATTATCACGGACACCGATCGCAACTGCAATGTTCAGTGGATTGGCCGTGTGTGAATGGCGAAGCGTTACCGGGCGACGTAGCCCGCAGCCGTGCTGCGGGCGAGTCGGACTAGCGTTCAGACTCTCACCCGGCAGAGGTCCACAAACGGCTCACCTGTCTCACTCGCTCGCAGCATGGCTGCGAGCTACGTGAGCTTGCTCAGCGCTCAAACTTCCAACCGGCAGCGACCCAAGAGGGGCAGATCCAGCGCCTGGCTTGCGGAAAACGAAGGCCCGCCCGCTGCGGATTGTCGCCGATATATTGCAAGCATTTCCACAAGTGCTCTTCATCGCGGACAATCCGGTCGAACGACTCCGATTGCCACAAGTGACCTTGCGTGCCGCGGGCTAGATTGATTTCGCGGGACGAATGGGCCTTCCAACCCTGTTCGATTGCCTCCAGCGGATACAACGCATCCGAGAACGATCGCACGAGTACATGCACGTGATTGGGCATAATGACGTAGGCGCCGAGTTCGTACTGCGCGCCGTCGAAATGCCTCAACTTGTGCGCCACGATCTCGGCAGCGAAGTCCTCTTGGAGCAAACAACTGCCGGCCCCGTCATCGAGCCACCGTTCAACATGTTCGATAGTGGTGCGGGAGAGTTCTTTCCATTGGGCCTCGGAGCGCGGCGGTGGATGGCCATTTTCCCACTGAGCGCGCAGCGCCGTTAACTCCCGCAGGCGCGCGGCGGGCAACGAATCGGCGAGGCGGAACGTGGTGAAGTAGGTAACTCCGTCTTGCCGCCAATGGGGCAACGAGCGTTCGTAGATGCGGACCGGTCTTTGCGGATCGAAGCCCACGAACCCTGGTGGGGCAGGTAGGTTCCACATGACGGATTGCTTTCTAAGTCGCGTAGTTTGTAGCCGTCCTCGTCAGTCTAGCTGCACAACGGCCACGATTGTACTTTCTCACTCGCTCGCAGCATGGCTGCGAGCTACGTTTCGTTAGACACTCCCGGCTCGAAACACCGCGGCAACATCGACTGCAAAACCGGGCAGCAGCTTCGAACTCGCCGTTTCACCTTCGCGGAAGACGCCGTGAATTTGGTAAGCAGTTCCCGCGAGCACGTGGACGGTGATCTGCTTCGCTTCGGGATCGACGATCCAGTATTCAGGAATGCCCCCCGCGGCGTAATCGATCACTTTCTGTTGGCAATCGCGGGCGCGAGAGCCGCGGTCGTCGCTGACAATTTCCATCACCAGGTCGGCGCTCTGGTAGTAACGCTTGCCGCTGCGGGCGTGCTTGGCGGCGAAGTTAAAGAGAATGTCCGGTTCGCGATATTGATCCGGCGTTAGATAGACTCGCGTCGGCGCACAGACCGCAACGCCCAGTTGGTGACGCTCCACATAGGCATCCAGAATCAAGAGCAGGAACTTCGAAATCAACTGGTGCTCAATCGTTGGGACGGCGAGCACCTCGATCCGTCCCGCGGTGTATTCGATTAGCCAGTTGGTCGAATCGGTGAGCTGAAGGTACTCCTCCTGAGTCCATTGCCCCTGCATGGGATACAGCAGGGCCAAATCCCACGCCGGCTGGTTATGCACCGGGAGATGGCACGGATTCGGAGGTTCGACGGGCAGAAAACCGCTGCTCATGTGCGTCACGCTGCGAGGTGAATTTCGATTCGATCAGTATAACATCGAGGTTCCAGCGCGAGCTAGCGCTGCGGCGCTAGGTTGCCTACCGCGATTCCCGCCCAGGTCGCGCGGCTTGCAGGATGCCTTCGGCGGTGCGGCGGACTTCGGCGTCTTCGTCTTCGGTCAGTTGCAACAGCCAGGGACGCGGATCGACGTTTGTCAGCCGCGGCAATTGCTCGGCCAGCTTGCGGCGTTCGCGTGAATCGGGGTCCACCAGTTGCTTCGCGAGCGGTAAATGTTCCTTTGCATAGCCACGCCGATCGAGTTCGCGCTCGGCGGTGTAGCGCACGCCGTAATCGCCATGATGCAGCAGCCGCATCACTTCAAGATCAGCTAACTCGCGGATCCATTCGCTGACGTTCTTCTTCGGTATCGACTGCGCGGGAGGCAAGACGGATTCGCTGCCTGAAGGACTTCCCGACGCGATGGGCGGCAGTTGTTGTGCACGTGGCGCGAAGAACCGCTTCGGCACTTTCTTGCCAGGCGCTGCTTTGGGCTCTTCGCTTTCAGCCGGTGGCAAATCCGCGGGTGGCAACAGCTCGCGCGGATCGCGGTCGAGTTCGGGCTTAAGC
>JAYTUF010000295.1:0-8367 GCA_043744755.1 Anatilimnocola sp. | reverse complement strand
GCAAGAGTGCCCATCCTACGACATCAGCCAAACAGCCTAGATTTAGGGTGCGACGAGTTGCGCGTTGACGACGCCTGTTGAGCGACTTATCTTATCTCGACGGTGGGAGAGATAATCACTAGTTCGCCGACAAGAGAGGTGTCACGTATGGGTCGGCAGCTCGCAATCGTCGCTACACCCAACGACGAACGCGACCTCTTGACCTTCATCCGGACCTTGTCGCCGATTCGGGTTTACGTCTCGTTTGCGGAAACCATCAACGCGCTCTGGATAGACAATTGGGAGCGTTCCGACATCGAGGGATGCGGCTTCAACGTATGGCTGCAGTCTTATCCGTGGGCACCTGAATACAAGCAAACTGGTGGTCCGCGTTGCCCAAAGGACCGTCGTGGCTTGTGGTATGTGTCGAACGGTGGCGCAGCACCGGTCATTGAAATTTCTCGGCCGCTCCTCAACAGCACGGCCGGCGGGCGCATCTACTGGGCTCGCGACTTCAGCGCGGCCGATGGAGTTGCATACGATTCGGCAGGGTTCGCGAGCAACGTGGATCGCGTATGGAATTGGATCCGCCGCTCCGGGCGCCGAAAGCTGTCAAATGGCAAGCGGGCGGGACCCTACTATTTGCCAGAAGCCTGGAGTAAGGTGGGCCAATAGCTCTATGGCCTCCCTTGTCAACAGGGCGCACCTTCAGCGGGGGCTGAGGGTGGAGTCAAGTAAATCTCACCGGCAGCTTGTTGCTTGACAGGATTGTTTTGTGGTCGGACGTTGCGAGCATCGTTGGCTCAGGTAGCCTGAGGCGTGAGCAAGGGGGCCCGCGAGTTGACACGGTTCCCACCAACGTGCGGCAGCACCAGGGGAATCGCGAGTGGTCCATTCTTGAACCTGCCCAGGCGATGCCTGGGAATAAGTGTTCGACCGCGTTTGCGAGGGGGGCGGGTTATTGCAATTCCATTTCGTGCTATCGCACGGTTGCCAGATCGATGTCAACTCGCGGGGCTCCCTGGCTTACGCGTCGGGCTACCTTGAGAGCGTGCAAAACGTAATACGTCTCAATCGCGGCGGGATTTGTGGAAAGTACTGATCCACAAAACCCGCTGCGGCGAGGGCGGCGTAATCATTTTCCTGCGCTGGCGGCAGCGCTGATTTCAGCAACACCAGTTCATCCGCGGCAATCAATTCAGCAACTCGTGCTGCGAGCGAATCGGTGGTGACACACCAAGTGTGCGGAATTGGTGCAGGTGCCGCAGTCGGTTCAACTTCGCGCAGGAACTGTTGCAGGTCAAAGATGATTGTGCGCGGATGATATTGAGAACGTATTGCAAGCAACTCCTCCCATTGAGTCACCAGGCGGATTGGCGAGTAGCTGAATTCGCCAGAATTCAGACCGGAGGAGGACTGAATTCTGGCGAATTCAGCTACCAGAAGCTCGTACATGACTTTGGCCGAAATGCTGAGCGCTTCAATGCATAGCCAATGGCTCTTCACTTCGCCGAGTTGAAACCTTGCATCCCAGTTGCGAATGCACTCCGCAAGATCGCCACCGCCGGCAATCAGAACGTGCAGGGCCGGCGGCTGTTCATGCAGCCAGGCGTTGAGTTCCGCGGCCAGATTCGCACGTTCAAACAGGCTGCCGCCGACTTTGACCACGCGGATTGGTAGCCGGCTCATTGCGCTGCCGCTTCGATGGCCAGCATGGCGAGCGCATAAGCCGGCGCGCAGCGGGAATTTTCGGGGCCGAGCTCTTTCGTGAGCGAGACTCGCGGCAATTTGGCCAGCGATGTTCCCTCGAGCGCAGCGACGGACAGGAACTCGCCGTGGCCGGAGAGGAGCACCTTGGCAGGTTTGTCGCTCATCTTGGCAACGACTCGCTCCATTGCTGCTCGCACGAGCGCCGCTTGCGACTGGGCCACGGTCGCGGCGAGGGCCACCGCATCCCGATGATTGAAAGTCTCCTGATCGGCGGCGATCATTCGTGCCAGGCGATTCCGCGCGGCGGCTTTGGTGGCCGGACGACGATCAGCGGTTTCGTGATTGGCGGGATCTTCGGCCAGATGTTCGTGAATGATGTAGACATCGCGCATGGTCGCGAACAGTTCATGCACCAGCGGACAAGGCTGGCCACGATAAATGGTGGAGGCTGCCACCGCACAGACCGGGCTCCGCTCGACGCCAGTATAAACGAGTTCGCCTGCGATCAGCCGATCCGTATCAGTCAGTCCCGTGGTCGCCGGCTTGCCTGCGATCAGCGGAATCACATCACAGGTCGTAGAGCCGACATCGATGAGCAGCGCGGGCTTCCCTGCTGCGAACCGCGCCGCGAAGCAAGCCAGCGCATGCCAGTTGGCAGCGGCCACGAGCAGAGGCGAGTTCGAGGCTACCTGCGGACTGACCAGTTTTCCATCGACGCGATAAATGCGAGTGTGGCGGTTGTCGGATCCTTCCGCCACGGCCTTCAGAATAAACTTCACCCCCTCCGCCTTGGTCGCGAAGCAATCGGCCAGCTCGCCCGTCATGGTCACGGCTAAGTGATCGCAAACCGGCGCCTCGCTGATGATCGCACGAATCTGCTGCGCCAGCGCGTGAGGCTCACGCCAGAGCGCGAAAGGATAAGAGCTGGCGTAGCCGCGGCCGTCTGCGACCTTGACATTCGCGCCGCCGATATCGAGAGCCAGGTATTTTCCGCTCATGGTTTCTTGATCACTGGGCCGGACGCGTTGAACTGGATTCGAGAGGTGTTGAACGTTAGCGAGATTGTTTGTCCCCTAGTCACTCGCCACATCGCTTCGGCCAGGTTTTGATCACAGGCTTGCCGCAGACCAAGGTACGAGGTGGTCAGTCGCGGGTTAATTTCAATGACGACATCCTCCGCTCCATTCTCAGCCGAACCCAGCACCATGTCGATGCCCAAATAGCCGCGTGGCTGTGGCAAAGTCAGGGCAGCAGCCAGGGCGAGCCGCTGCGCGCGAAGCGCGAGCGGAGTTGGCAGAGGCGTTGAGCCACCGTGATACGTGAACCGGCCGTCGTCGCTCAAGTGCTGAGCGCACGGTTGCAGTAGAACGATGCCGGCTGGACCTGCGAGGAAAGAAACACTGACCGCGATACCAATATGGAATCTTTCCAGCCGCCAGGCGTCGGCCAAGGTGAGATCAAGCGCTGACAACTGGGCGGCGTGATCGATCAATTGAACATGCCAGGAGCCGGCGCCGTCGTTTGGCTTCAGAACGGCGGGAAAAAAGTTTGCCTCAATGACCGGCAACTCGCGGGCGAAGGACATTCCCCAAGGAACGGGAATGCCATGCTTGGCCAGATGGGCCGCAGTCTGCTGCTTGTTGGCAACGAGCTTCACTAATTCCGAGCCAGGTGAAATCAATCGCGCGCCGGCTTGCTCAGCTAACCGAACTCGGGCAAGTAGCAAATCAGAAAACTCAGGCGCAATCAGGACAGTGGCATCGGCGCGAGCGGAAAGTTCCGCGAGCAAGCGCAATTCTTCCGCCGCCGAACGAACTTCATGCAGTTGCTGTTTCGGCAGCATCGGCTGCAGCAAACGCACATCGTGCAGCAGATGGACATGTTCAACATCAGCGATCGCAGCGAAGTCGCTGGCCAGCGCATCGCGCATGGCCTGCCCTTCGGCCAGCAACGAACCCGAAGGCGGTTCGCCGCCCAACGACCAACAGCCGCCCCCGGTCAGGAATTCGTAAACGAAGACGCTGCGCATGGCAGGTAGCGCACTCTAGTCCTTCGTCCAGTAATCAAAGACCAACACCTTCTCGATGCGGGGGCCAACGAGTTTCACAAACTCCTGATGGGCCGCGTGCGGCAAATAGACTTCACGCCCTTTCTCGTCGGCGAAGGTCACGACAAAGCCATGCGTGAAACCGTCAGCTTTGCCTTCCACGCTGACATCGGTGCCGGCTTCATAGTCCTTGATCTGCTCGATCTTCTTGGGCAACGCGGCAAAGGCGGCGACCACTTCTTGCACTTGCTCCTTGCTCACATCGGCTTTGAACTTGAACAGTACCACATGCCGCAACTTGCCCGACTTCGCTGCAGCGGATTGACCTGGCACGCCCAGTGCCGCCAGCATTTGCGAGGCGACGAACTGATTGCCGGCATTGTTCAAATGCACACGGTCGCTAGTGAGCAGGCCGGACTCTTTGTTCTCAGAGTTCCTTTCTTTCGAGTGAGCCAGAAAGGCTTTGCGCAGATCGAGCAGTTGCACCTTCGTCTCGGCGGCGACCGACCGACTAACCGCACAGTATTCATCGAGCATTGCATCGAGCTTGTTGCTGCCGTCGTGCTTTTCGCCAATCACCGAGGCGGTGCAGAGAATCACCTTGGCCCCTGCTGCGCGAATGCGGCCGATGATGTCCTTCAAGCCTTTTTCAAAATCTTCTTTCGAAGTGCCCCGACCACTTTCGGAATGCCAGACGTCGTTGATGCCGATGTAGATGACGACGATGGTGGGCTTCTGGCTGAGAACATCGCGCTCCAACCGCTTCTGCAAGTCGGGCACCTTGTTGCCGCTGATGCCGGCGCCGATCACTTCCGCGGCGGGATCGAGTTTCAGCTTCTCCAGCGTTTGCTTGACGAGCGTGACATATCCCTGCGGTCCCACGCCCCCCGCGGTGATCGAGTCGCCCAGGAACACGATTCGGTCGCCACCTTTCAATTCCACCTTGGCTGCCTCGTCGGCGGCGAGCGCAATGTTCGCGAGACTGGTCACGATCCAGGCTCCCAGCAGGGAATAACCGACAAAAAGAAAGTCAGGATTGCGGCGGATGGAGGGCATGGCGAACCTCAATAGGAGAAGTGAACAAGTGGCATCTCTGGCGAGATTAGCGTAGGCCGGGTTGCTCCGAAACCCCGCCTTCGAGACCGGTCCCCAATTAAACTAAGCGTCTTGCCGCAAAAACGGTTGCTAAACTCGTGGCCAGCAGGCAAAATCAAGACTGCATTCGTTCTTGAAGGGGTCTGCCGCGCTGAGGATGAGTCGAGTCATGGCTAAAGTTCTGCCTGCGAGTGCCGCCCAAGCTTTCTTGGACGCTCTACAAACGAGCCAGATTTTGAACGCTGAAACGCTCACCAAGGTGCGCGAGCAGTTTTCGGAGGCAGACGATGCGAAGGTCGTCGCCCGCGATTTGATCAAAGAAGGCAAGATCACCAAGTGGCAGGCCCAGCAACTACTGGGCAAGTTCACTGCCCTGGTGGTTGGCAACTACAAGCTGCTTGATCAACTGGGTGTGGGTGAAATGGGCCGGGTTTACCTGGCTGAACACATTCAAATGCAGCGCAAGGTTGCGCTCAAGGTCCTCGCCCGCAAACACACGTCGCAGCCGCAGGTCCTGCGCCGCTTGCTGGCAGAAGCCCGTCGCGTCGCCGGGATTGAGCATCCAAATATCACTCACATTCAAGATGTGAATCAGGATGGCGAGCGCTATTTCATTGTGCTGGAATATTTCGATGCGGAAGATCTGCAACGCCAGGTGCAGCGGGAAGGAAAATTGCCGGCAGCGAAGGCCTGGAATTTCATTCGCCAGGCAGCCAACGGCCTGGCCCATGCGCACTCGAAGGGTATCGTGCATGGCGGCTTGAAGCCTTCGAATCTGCTTGCCGATCAGCAAGGCAGCCTGAAGATTCTGGATTTTGGTCTCGCCCAGTTAGCGGGCTCGGTGGAGGCGAATAGCAACGATTCGGTCGATCAGGCGGCCATCACCGCGCAAATGTTTCGCGCGCCGGAAACCGCGGGACAGGCCGCGACTCCGCAGGGAGACATGTATGCTCTCGGCGCTTCGCTGTTTTATTTGCTCACGGGCAATCCTCCCGCGGATGGTCCCGCTTCAGCCCTGCAGCTTGCCAAACTCGCGCCGGATACGCCCAGTGGTTTGCTAAAGCTTTGTGAGCAGTTGATGGCTGCCTCCCCTGCTGACCGACCGCAGAACGACCAGGCGTTGTTGATCGCGATCGAGGCCGCGAATCCCGGCGGTGGCGGGGCAATATCGCCGGCTGCCAAGGCACCCCCTGTCAAAGCCCCAGCGCCAGCCGCCAAGGCCGGTCCTCCCCTGAAAACCGCCGCGGCTTTGCCAACGGCCAAGTCGTTGCCCGAAGACGCGGTCGCGAAAGCGGCACCGCCCAAAGCCAAGAAGCCCGTCGTGGCTAAGGCGCTGCCCACAGTTGCCGAGCCTGAACCTGCCGCCGAGGCGGTAGCAGCGGTGAGCGAAACTCCCACGGCAAGCGCCTCCAGCGATACTCCCTTTGCCGGATTTGCGCTGCAAACCAAAGGTCGCGGCAAATCAGCCCCGGTGCCCTCTACTTCCGGGGCCATGCCGGCGCTGAATGCGGCCGCACCGCCGCCGAAGAGTGACCCAGCCGATAAGCCGGCCTTCATTAAGTCCGGCAAGGGGAACAAGAACAAAGCCGCCGCGAAGGCGATCGCGGAAAAGAGCAACCTGCCCTTGATCCTCGCCGGGGGCATTGGCGGCGGTGTGCTCGTCTTAGGCGCCATGATTGCCCTGATCATGTTCCTGATGAGCGGGGGCGATGATCCGCAGGTCGCCAAGGGAGACGGAGAAAATCAGGCAACAACGGAACAGAAATCGGCCGAAACACCAACCGGTGAGGCCAACCCAGCCGTCGAAGCAAATCCCATCGTGGCCGAAGCGAACCCGGTCGTACCCACGGTTGAAGTTAAACCGATGCCGGTTGCTCCGGTCGTTGATCCAGCGGTCCCGCCCAAAACCGATCCGGCGAAACCCGATCCGATGCCGATGGTGACCAAGCAACCTGATCCTCCGATGGTCGCGGTGGTCCCCCCGGTCGAACCCAAGCCGATGCCGAAACCAATGCCCAAACCGGTGCCAGTGGGTGATCCGTTCGTCGGTTTCGAGAAGGCGGTTGCTCTTCCCAAGCTGCCGGCAGGCATGAGCGAACCAACGCCCGAGATGTTGGTCGCGGTCGTGCTGGGGCCCTGCAAGGTGCCTGATGATAATCTGGTCATCAGCGCCGTGCTCAAAGGTGGAGAAACAGCCTACGGCAAAGGCAAAATGAAATTCACGCTCGAACCGGCAAACGGCGGCACGTCGCTCCGCGATTGGGAATTTAAGATGGCCGGCGGAACCATTGAAAAACCGCTGATCGTGGCCACGATGTCAGCCAAAAATGACCAACTCCTCTTCCAATGGTTGCCCGAAGCGGCCAGGCAGGCGGCCGCGCCTTACATCTGCAACTGCGTCATTGAGTTGAGCGCCGGCAACGGCAAAACTCAGTTTGCCTTGCGGCAGCCTGTTCAGATGGAACCGATCGCCATTGGCATTGAAAAGCGTTCTCCGCCGGCCAGGTTCAAAATCGATTTGCCGCCGGAACCCAAACAACTGATGTTTGAAATCGTGGCCGTCGAAGGGGACGTGCCCAAGGTGAAGTACGACAATAAGGACCTGGTCGCCGATAAGGAAACCACGTTCTTCTGGGTCGGCAACGTGGAAACCGAAATGCCACTTGGGATCAAAGTGGATACTGCACTCCAAGGTGGCAACATCGTGCAGGTTACGACGATGCCCCACTTCAAGATCGAACCACTGACTCGGCCCGCCATCTACGGCAAAAAGGAATTGGGGAATTTTAAGCAAGAAATTGATAACGCCATGCAGGGCGGGAATAACATGATTCAGCAAGCCGCAAAAACCGGAGACGCAAAGGCCAAATCCGAGCTCAATCAAAGAGGCTCACTGCTGTTAGAACCAGCCCAGAAGGCCAGTGCTCAATTTGAACAGATGCTCGCTCTGGCCAAGGGCCTGCAAACCAACGGCAAGATCCACTTCCGCATCTACGCGAACGCGGAGGACGGGAAAGTGGAACTGGTCAATTCAAATGGGGCTGCTGCTGCTGCGCCTGGCCCGGTTGTTCCGCCGCCAGTTCTCAAAGCGCCCGCCAACGCGAAAGGCAATGCAGCAGCGCCCGCGGCAGGAAAGAATCCGCCAGTTCAGCCGCGGCCTGCTCGGCCGGGCTTGAAAGCGCCCGTCGCCAAAGCGCCGATCGGCACCATCGAAGCGACGGCCGAAGAGGTCGGTAACGAAGCGCTGCAAACCGAGACCGCGGCCTTTGACGAGAAGTTCAAAGGGAAGCAGTTCCGAGTTGCCGGTACTGTCGACTCCGTCGTCGACGCGCAAGTGCATTTGCAAGTAAGCGCGATGAAAGACGGGCAAACGGTGAAAGTCATCATGACCTTCGCGAAAGCCGCCGACGTTCGTGGCAGGGCCAAAGGCGCCCAGGTAGTCATCGATGGCGATTGTCAGAACCGAGCGGCGTTGGGGCGCACGTTGTCTAATTGCGAAGTCGTGAGTAAGTAGGGTCAGCCGGCGGACCACGCTG